>CAXMQQ010000047.1:0-36142 GCA_964195545.1 uncultured Acidimicrobiia bacterium
ACCACATTCCGTACCCACGCTGAGGCCCGGATCGCGATCCGCCACTGGATCGAATCCTGGTACAACCGCCGCCGCCTCAGCTCCGTCATCGGATACCAGACACCAATCGGATGGGAGAACCACTACCGTCACAACACCCAAACCCTGGCCGCATAGCAACCGTGTCCGGCCAACGGAGGGAACTCCAGGCAAGGTGCTTGCGGGTTGGGTGGACAGGACTGGGAGGGGCCACACCGTGTGGCGAGGGCGACGCCCGGCAAGAACGAGACCATGTTCAGCAGATCCCGGATCGGGCATCTTCGCGAGTGGTCAGAGTCTGGATCGGCTGGAGCCGATCAAGCATGCTGCCGGTGGTTCCGCACTTCGGACAATCGAAGAAGTGGCAGCCAGAACTCACGACCGGTTTCGCAGGGCACCGAGGGCACGGAGGCCTCGGCGGCCGTCAACCTTGTCCGCGGCAGTCCAGGCATCGTCGGGACAGGATTCCTATGGTTGCTTCGAACTCGTCGCCCAGAAGGTCAGAGATGCGGGTCATCATCGTGTCGGGCGCGATTGGCTCTCCGCAGCGCTCGCACATGAGTACGGCGCCCTCGTTCAACGTGTGTCGTCCGGTTGCGAGCAGGTCGGAGTCGACGCGCGGTTCCACCGCGATCGCCCCGCGCTTGAATTCGGGACAGGCTGCAAGACATTGGTGACAGTTCACGCACGCTGCCGCGTCCAATGTGATCGAGATGCTCTCGCCGTCGTACGCACTCTGCAGAGCGTCGGTTGGACAGGTCGTCGCGCACTGGGCACACAACGTGCAGGCTGTGGCGTCGAGCACGACGACGCCGACCGGCGATGCATTGTGTACGACATCGAGCAATGAGTTGGTCGCCGATGCAAGAGCGAGGAGCACCGACGCAGCGCCGTTCACGGCGAACGGATCCGCCACATCCAGCGATGCGATCGGCATCGACGGCGTTCCTCGTCGGGTGCCGACCATGTCGGGTTCAAGGTCACAGGCCGTGAGGATCGCTCGAGCGAACTCGATCGCGCCGAGAGCGTGTTCGTCGAGACCGAGCGGGCATCCGGAGTCAACACACGCGACGAGTGCCGCACCCCGTGCGCCCATGGCGATGCACGCTAGGAGCCAGGTTCCCGGAACCATGGCGGTACACGGAACCTCGACGTCGATCCAGCCCGTCTCTCGGGGTAGCTCGCCTCTCGAGCAGACGAATCGGATACCGTCGCTGCCAGAGGTCCGCGCGATGTGTGACCTCACCTGAGCTTCGAGCATCGGCGGGGTTGCCGCCGGACTGGATATGGCTGATGTCGGACAACTGGTCACGCATCGCCCGCACGGCTCGCAGATGTCCTTGTCGAAGATGATCCTGCCCGAATGCCAGGAATAGGCGTCCTGAGGGCAGACGTCCACGCACGCGCGACACCCGTCGGCAGCAGCGCATATGTCAGGCGCGATCATCGGGGCCGCCATGTACTCGAGAACCGGTGGCCGCAGCAGCGCCCGTCTCGTGATGTGCCGGCTGCGCACCGGTTTCGCGTGCTCGGGTTCGCTCCCTCCATAGGCGCTTGCCCGGGCGATCAGACCGTGCAGCAAGACCGTCACCGTATCCGCATCGGCGCCCGGCTCTACAGCGATGATCTGGGCTCCGAGCGGATCGATGTCGAGACCCCGGAGCGCCCGCTGCAGGTGTGAGAATTGGAATTCCCCCGGATGGAGCGCCAAGACGATCGAATCGGCATCACCGACGTCGGAGAGCACCCGACCTGGATCCGCGCACAGTCCCGCCACGACGGTAGCCCCAGCGACGGTATGAGCGATTGTCGGTGCGTCACCGCACACGACTATGGCAACAGTCATGGTGACTCAACTTCTCTTCGGAGCATGCGAAGGGAATCGGCGTCGTGGATCACGAAAGCGTGGGCGAGTCGCGCAAGGTTGAGATAGAAGGTGAGGGGTTGCGCGTCGCCGATACTGCGGGCGAACAACGGGATCCACACCGAGAGATGTCGATCGAGGAATCTGCCGGCGAGACCGAGTGTCTCCCATGCCAGTCTCCCTTGATCGGACTCCCATGCTTCGGCTTCGATTCCGCACAGGTACGACATGACCTCGAACTCGGTTGAGACGTGGTCGGGAGCTTCGGCCAGGCCGACCGAAACGAGACCCATCGATCGGTACTCCCGCTGCAGTCCGGCGACGAACTCAGCGACGCCGCCGCCCCTGGCAGGAACGCGGTAGTGCGATTCGACAGGGGGTGCGGCGGCTCCCTTCATCCCGGAAGCGAAGAGTCTCACATGCTCCACCGCCAGCCCGGGTTCCTCCCCTTCAGCAGGCCACGTTGACACCAGCCGTCGCCACTGCCGACTGTAGGCGTACCGGTCAAGATCTCGATCGTCGAGGAATTCGATCGCCGCACCGAGCAGGTCGAGATGCTCGGACTCCGGAGACCGGAATGCCGCACCGATGAACCGGTACAAGCCCTGTCGCGTCCGGCATTCGTCCAGCCACTCTGTCATCCGATCGTCAACGCCCGTCGGGCAGTAGTTCGTAGAACAACGCTGACGAAAGCAACGAAACGATGCCGATGATGAAGAGTGTTGGGGCTCCCACGACGGCCGGATCGCTGTCGGCCACAGTTGATGCCCCCCATGGGGCGGCGAGCAGATAGCCGGCGAGTAGCAGGGCGACGCCCATCACGATCAGAGCAATGGCTCCAGTCCTACGCATCGGTGCGCACCTCCCTCCTATTCGAATTGAGATTGATGATCGGGAACACCTTCACGAAGCCACCAATCAAGATGGCGCCGAGAGCGAAGAGTCCGCCGACAACCGCGAACTCGACCCACGTCGGAAAATAGCTGCCGGGTTCGTATGGAAGCAGCATCCCATGAGTCTGCGAAGGGATCACGGTCAGATAGCGCTCGGCGACTGCTGCCGTCGAGATGGCCACGCTCGCGGCAACGACTGCCGGGACACTCCAGGCCCCCGTTGCCGCTTGCGACACCAGGAGGATCATCGCGACGACCATGAGCACCAACGACGACCAGAAGATCCAGGCGTACGGTCCACGCAGCAACGCATCAGCGATGAGTCGCTCGTTGCCGGGCGTCGCGTACAGCAGCGTGAACGTCTTGACGGTCTGGAAGTACAGCGACGCCGCGGTGGCGGCCAGAAGGAGACTCCCCAACCACTTGAACACAGCATGCCCGAGAGGAATCCTCGCGCCGACCGCCCGACGGATGATCGCCGTGAGGACGACCAGATTCGCCAACCCCGATGCCGCTGCAAGGACGATGAAGTCGGGGCCTTGCAGCGAACCGTACCAGCCGGGACGACCGACCTGAATGCCGAAGACCAATCCTTCCGTCGAGAGCGCTACGATCACGAGAGGGACCAAGCCGATCGAGAGCCAGAACATCACGCGTCGGTGCCGCTCCCGCTCGGGTTCGGTGTCCCTGTAGCCCGCCGCCCACAGCTTGTGGAACCACCGGAGTCCCGATGGGGTCCCGGCGATCGTCGCTGCGTCTCGTCGGCCGCCGAGATACAGGTACACGAGACTGGTCATCAGCACACCGACGGCAACGAGCATGAACGTGCCGAAGAACGCCGACTGTGGCCTCACGTACAGGAGCATGTTGACGAAGCCGCGGAACGGACTACCCAGGTCCAGCAGGACACCGAGCACTCCAGTGGACAGCGACGCGATCGTGAGCAGAACGGCGAGCCGCGACACCGGCCGCAGCGCACCGATGTTGAACACCTCGACGAACGCCGCAAGGACGACGCCCGCCAGGCTGACGCCGATGAAGTACTCGACCATGACGACATACAGGCCCCACGTCGCCCCGCCCATCGTTCCGGTACTCCGCATCCCCGTCACGATCAACCCGTTGCTCAACTGATAGGAATAGGCGCCGATGCCGATCACGAACACCACGAACGACACAGCAAAGAACACCAACCAGCCGGGTGTCAGACGACCAACACCCTGGGGAAGCTTCTGTTCGACTCTCGTCTCCACCGACATCTCACACCGTCGCTTTCGGTCGCTCGATCTCCTTGAGTTCCGATGAGGGCGGTGTGCCACCCACGTAGTACACGCTCGGTCTCGTGCCGGCCTCCTCGAGCAGTTGCCACGTCCGGTTCTCCCTGAGATAGAGGCTGATCGGCGTGCCCGGATCGTCGATATCCCCGAAGACCAAGGCATCCGTCGGACAGGTCTCTACGCAAGCCGGATCAAGGTCCTTCTCCACTCGCTGAACACAGAACGTGCACTTCTCCATGATCCCCTTGGCGTGCCCACCACCGGCGGTGCGCCGCTGCTCCTCGCCCCACAACTCGTCGAGATCCGGATTCTTGTAGGGAGGCACGACACCGTCCGTCACAGGCTGGAGGTCGGAATCCTTCCAATCCACGACCGAGTACTGCGCCTTCTCAGGATCCTGCCAGTTGAAGTAGTTCACGCCGTACGGGCAGGCGAGTTCACAGTAGCGACACCCGATACAGCGGTCCGCGTCAGTCAGAACGAGCCCGTCCTCACGCTTGAATCGCGCACCGACCGGGCACACCTTGACACACGGTGCGTTGTCGCAATGCTGGCAAGGTCGCGGCAGGAAGCTCATCTCGGTATCAGGGAACGAACCCTGTTCAAACCGGAACACGTGCATCCAGAAGTTACCTTCAACCGTGTTGTTCTCGACCTTGCATGCGGTCGTGCAACCGCGACACCCCTGGCACCTATTGAGGTCGACAACCATGGCGTACTTTGTCATCAGGCATCGCCTCCCTTCGTGACCTTCACTTTCACATGGAACGACTGGTCTCCCGTGTTGGCGAGATAGCCCTCTCCCGTGAAGTAGATCTCGTTCGCCGACGGCCCCTGAGCTTCGTTCTGCGGATGAGTCCACATGCCGAAGTGATGCGGCATGGCAACCGTGTCCGGCCGGATCGAGTCCAACATCGTCGCCGTCGTCGTGAGGCGACGCGTCTCACCTGTCACAGCGTTGTGCGATTCCACCCTCACGGAGTCACCCTCGGAGATCCCCAGGCGGGCCGCTGCCTCCGGGTTGATGTCCAGGTGCGCGCCTGGTGCGAGCTCTGCGAGAATCGGAATGAAGCTGGTTCGAGACTGCTTGTGCTCGATCTGGTGATAGCTCAGGAGATAGAACTCGTACTCGGCCGGGGATGCATCCATCGTAGGAGCCCGCCAGGTCGGGAACGCCGTGTAGTCCTGCCAGTAGATCTTCTCAGCACCCTTCGCCTTCATCTGCTGCTGCGCGTCAAGGAGGCTCTCTCCGTAAAGTCGGTGCATCGCACCGCCGAACGGCGGATCCGCGACGTACCCGTAGATCTTGTTCGGACTCACCGGACCCTTCACATAGACGCCCTTCTGGGGGTCTTCGAAGTATTCGATGCCCTCATCGATGCCCTGCGATTTGGCCCACTGGTCAAAGATGTGCCGTACCTCCGGCTTGCTGTCGAGCGGCAGAACGAACGGTGTGTCGTCCAATTTGAGCTCTTTGTTGACGACGGCCAGGTATCCCTCCTCGCCGTAGAGAGTTCCCATGCGTTCGCACAGGTCCATGTAGATGTCGATCTCCCCGCGCGACTCGAAGAGCGGCTCCATGGGTGGGATTCTGAGCGTCACTGCGTCGATGTATTGGTCGGTCGCCGAGATCGGGCCTTCATACTTCTCGATAGTTGCGGCTGGCAGAACGACGTCGGCGAAGTAGTCGGCCGTTTCGGAGAGCCACGGACTGATCACTGCGACGAATTTGAACTTCAGATACGACCTCAGATATTCGGGTTGGGAGGGGAACGAATTGAGGGGGTTCACCATGTGCAGGATCGCGACCTCGGGAAGATCCTCGACGCCGTAGCGCTCCGGATCGTTCATTACGCCGGCAACGACTGCCGGGGAGCCGGTATTGATCGGGAAGAACTTGCTGTTGTTGAGCAGGAAGTCATAGGGAGGATCCTCGACCGTCAGCTTCTCGTATTTGGCGTAGTTCTTGTAGATCTTCCACGTGAAATCTGAGAGCTGCCCTCCGGCTGCACCGATCGCGCCTACCAGCATTGGAACCATGGTCATGGCGCGAGCAGTCTGAAAACCGAGCTCTTGCTGGGCCATGTGGTAGGCCATGATGCCGACCGGCCGGTACGGGACTTCGACGCCGTCGACGACGAGTGTCGATCCGATCTGGGCTTGTCGACCGAACTCCGACGCAACCGAGCTGATCTGCTCGGCAGTCAGCCCGGTGATGTCGGCCGCCCACTCCGGTGTCGCGTCTGCGACGTGTTCGATGAAAAGCTGAAACGCTGTCTTCACCTTCTCACCGTCGAGGACGAATTCGCCTTCGAGGACGGGATCATCGGTCTCACCAAACGGCACGGCCGCGCCAGAGGCCTCATCCCACACGAGACCGACGTCCTCGGCTTCATCTCCTTCGCCCACCGTGACTCGGGCAACGGTGCCGTCCGCCTTGATGAGGAAAGGCGCGTTCGTGTATTTGGTGAGATACGGACGGTCGAGATAGTCCTGCCTGATGAGCTCGTGACACAGGGCCAGAGCCATGGCGAGATCTGTACCCGGCCGTATCGGCAGCCACGTGTCGGCGAACGGTCCGGCACTCCTCAACCGTGGATCGAGGTGTGCGATCTTCATCCCTCGATCGCGAGCCTTGACCATGTGCCTCGGCCACGTGAGCCAGCAGAATTTGTTTCCGCCGGCATTGGTGATATTCCAGCCCCAGGACAGCATGTAGTTGCAATAGCGGAAGTCTGGATGCAATACCGCGTGGGTTCCGATCGTGTACTCAAGTGCGCGGTAGCCGGCATCTGAGCAGAACGCACCGTGGCCGAGCTTGGAGATACCCGTCGATTTTACGAACGCGTCGTCATAGAAGTCCTTGGCCTTGCTTCGCCCCTTCTGCCACAGGACCATCTTGGGATCGCGGGCTCGAACCTCGTTGACCTTCTCAGCTACAAGATCGAGTGCCTCGTCCCATGTGGCGCGCCGCCACTCCCCCGAGACGCCCTTCTCATTGGTGCGCACCAGTGGCCATTTCACGCGATTGGGGTCATACATGGCCTGAATCTGGCCTTGACCCTTGGGACAGAGCGTTCCGACGTTGCGCGGATTCGTCGGATTCCCGTCGAACTTGACGACCCGGCCGTCGATGCGGCGGGCGATCATCCCGCAATCCTGCTTGCCGATCCAGCACGTGGTAGCGACGAAGTCCTCAACAGGCCCGCTCGCGGTCGTCTCCTGGGCTATGGCGACGCCGTCGAGCGACTTGAAGAGAAAGTTGCTCGCCACCACCGAAGTGCCGACAATTGCGGCAGAGCCTTTCACGAGGGTCCGGCGGGTGATGGTTGGCATCCCGAGAAATACTTCCGACATCCCTACTCCTTGCGATCCGGTAATCCGACATGTGACGGTCGTGCTCGTCCCTCGTGCGCGAACGTGCCGCTCGCCGGACGGCGAACGGGGAACGACATGAGACATGGCCCTCCTGACAGGCGGGCGGCACAGCAGATCATCACGAGGGCATTAGAAACCAGATTGAATAACTCCGCTAGCGGGGGAAATCGCCATTCGCGTCAGGACAATCCCTATTCCTACGATCGAGGGATGTGGGGGAATTCCCGTACACGGCGGGTAGTCGGGACGCTGAGGGCTACTTCAAGATGTCGAGTTCGAGCGCCAACCTCACGAGAGCCGCGCGACTGTCCAGGCCGAGTTTGCGCATGAGTCGCGCCTTATAGGTCTCGATCGTCTTGACGCTGAGGTACATCATCCTTGCGGTTTCGCTATTGCTGTGACCGAGGGCGACCATCCGGAACACCTCGGCCTCGCGTTTACTCAACGACCGATAACGCTCTCGATTGTTGTCGTCGGATTGGTCCGGCGATCCGGGGGAAGCGATCGCCTGATCGTGGGTAGCAAGGAGCTTGGCATGATGTGGGTGTATGAAAACACCTCCGTCACTGACGGTGCGAAGAGCCGTCAAGAGCTCCGTGCCCGCCGCCTGCTTCAGGATGTAGCCGGATCCTCCCGAGGCGAGCACGCGCCGCAGATAGCCGACGTCGTCGTGCATCGTGAGCACGAGAACGCGGGTCTCGGGAAGCTCTTCACGAAGTCGGTCGAGAGCATCGAACCCGCCGCATCTCGGCATGTTGATGTCCAACAGGATGATGTCCGGACGCACTTTCGCGGCCAGTTCGATGCAATCGAGACCGTCGTCGGCTTCGCCCACGACCTCGATCTCCGGTTCGGCCGCCAACAGGGCGCTCAACCCCGCCCTGAGCACCGGGTGATCGTCTGCCAGGAAGACCCTGATAACGCTCATAGCGGCACCTCAACGTACACGGTCGTTCCATCCTCGCCGCTCTCGACCGTGAACCTGCCATCGAGCATCTCGGTGCGCTCCTTCATGCCGTGCAACCCGACGCTCCTCTGGCTCCTGATGACCTCGTCCGAATCGAATCCGGATCCGTCGTCCTCGATGATCGTCTGTACCGTACCGTTCCGCTGTGTGATCAAGATGCTGACGCTCTTCGCGCTGCCGTGGCGCCCGGTATTCGTCATCGCCTCCTGAACGATCCGGTACATGGCGGTCTCCACCAGGGGTGGAAGCCGCTCCGGGAGAGTGATGTGCATGTCGACGGCTATCGACGGATACCGAATCTGGTAGTCCTCTCCGTATCGCTCAAGAGCGGCCGTAAGGCCGAGATCGTCGAGCGCGGCTGGTCGGAGCTCCCTTGAGAGCTGCCGTACCAGATCGAGCGAATCCCGCACGAGTTGGTCGAGCTGGTCGTCGTCCATCGAGCGCCCATCCGCCGCACCGCGCCGAAGAAGCGCTATCTCCACCATGATCGAGCCGAGGGATTGACCCACAGTGTCGTGGAGTTCCCTGGAGATCCGCTTCCGTTCCTGCTCCTGGGCTGTCATCAACTTCTCGAGCAGACGGGTCCTCGCGGCCTCGTTGACGGCGATCGTCGCCTGGTTCGCCTCGAGATCGCTGACCATCTTATTGAACGCTGATGCCAGGGTGCCGATCTCGTCCTCCGCCCAGTACGACGCCCTCACAGTCAGGTTCCCCTCGCCGACTTCGCGTGCTGTCTCGACCAGGTCGAGGATCGGGCGCGTAAGCAGCCACGTGAGGAAGACGGCGGCGGCGATTCCGGCCAGCGCCACGAATGCAGTCGTCACGAGCATCTGGGTCGTGATGCCGTTGACCACTGTGTGGAGCCGATCCTCACTCATCCCGAGTCGAACAGCGCCTGCGCTTCCGTCGAGGATCGGGGCTTGGAAGTCGTGAATCGTTCCTGCCTGCGAGTCGTAGTGCTCGTGTACGACGTCGTCGGGATCGGCCCGATACACATCGAGCAACGCTGTTGGAAAGCCCCCATCACCGAAGGTGTGCACCACCAGCCGCCCGTCCGGATCAACCACGAACGCGTACTCCGCGTCGGGGTGGTTCGTCACGGTGTCCTGCAGAATCTCGTGGACGGTCAGTGGATCGCTCAAGAGGATCGGATCGGCGACCCGGGCGGCGATATCGCTGGCGACCGCCGCTCCCCGGTTCTCGAACTCCCCGGCCAGCGCGGAAGTCATCGCGTCTCTGACCTGCACGGTGACGCCGAGACCCAGAAGCACCGTGAGCGCCAGAATGATCCCGAGAATCTTGGTGCGGACGCTGAAACCGGTAACCCCGCGGCGAGTCGTCGCAACGACACCACCGAATCGATCCACAATGTCGGCGCGCTCCCCCGGTTCCACCACGGACGCGGCGTCCGTCATAATCCCAGGCCGACCGCTCGTGTTATCTCACGCGCCCCCTCATAGGCTTCATCGCTGCCCGAGACGAAACGGTCAACACCGATGGCGTCCAAGATGGCCGGACCACCAGGTTCACGGTGAAGATTCAACAACAGCTCCTCATACAGCGACCGGACCGCAGCGACAGTCGACGAGGGGACGACGACCGGCGGGATTCCGAACGCGGGCGATTGATCGATGATGCGCATCCGAGTCGCGAGGTCGGGATCGCTCTCGATCATCTGGGACAGAACAAGATCATCCACCGCTGCGGCATCGACGACACCGGACAGCACCGCCTCGATGGCCCGGTCATGGCTGTACGTGAACGCAGTGCTCCGGAAGAACGACCCCGGTGACGAACCGAACTGTTGGACCGTGTACGTGGGGTAGATCCTGCCCGTGAGACTCATTGGATCGGTGAAAGCAAACGAGGCGCCTCTGAGATCCTCGATGCTCCGCGCATCACTCGTCGAACGAACGATGACGGACGAACGGTAGACAGTGGCTCCGTTGATCTCCGGCACGACGAGGAGATCCATGTCGCCCTCATCGTGCCCCGAGATGTACGCACTCGTGCATACAAACGCGAGGTCGACTTCTCCCGCCGCGATCAGATCATTCACCTCCGCGTAGGTGCGTCGCTGCACCAACTCGACCGGTCTCCCGGTCTTCTCACCGATGTGTGCGGCGAGACCCGCATAGCTTCGGATATTGCCCGAAGGCGATAAGACGGCTGCCACGGCGATGCGAATGGGTTGTGGACCGACGTCGACGATCTCGGGGATATCCTCCCTGATCGCGAGATCGATGAAGTGACCCGCTGACCCATCCGATGCGAAGGCGCTGCAGGCACCGAGCGTTGCCATGCAGAGCACGAGAAACCCGAAGCGGGTAATCATCGGAGGTTCCGTCGCGTGATCGATCGTCGTCTCTCCACAATGATCGGGACTCTAGCCCTACATCGCCATCTGCCGAACTGTCGGAGACGAAGGATCGTGCCGAACAGCGCGATGAAGTCCTTCTGAGCGGATTCGCCGACAATCGGCTGCCCGAGTGGGTGCTCGGTCACGAGGTCGCTGACCTTTGCGACGTACTCCTCGTAGTACTCGGCGTACGGTCTGAGAAGGACGATGCCTTGGGCGTCCTCGTTGCCGAATAGTGTGATGGCGTCGTTCGTGGCGGTCTCAAGGTCACGGAAGCAGACGACGTTGCCGTAGGTCTTTACCGAGTTCAGGATCCGGTTCGTCCGCGAGTACGCCTGGATGAGTCCGTGCGCTCGAAGGCTCTTGTCAACCCACAGCGTGTTGAGCGTGGTCGCGTCAAATCCGGTGAGGAACATGTTGACCACGATGACGAGATCGATCTCTCGGCTCTTCAGCCGTGCGGAGATGTCCTTGTAGTAGTTCTCGAATTTCGCTGAGGACCTGTCGTAGCTGGTGCCGAACATCGCGTTGTAGTCAACGATGGCTGCGTCGAGTTGTCCGTTGTGGGCGAGGTCCTGGACGTAGTCGACGGCAAGGTGACGGGCGGTTCATTGTGCCCACTAACCAAAACGTCATCCCGAACCGGCACTCCGCGGGGGTGCTTCTCTTGTGTGACACGAGTGACACAGGAATGACACGAGATTCCGCGAATGGGTGCAACTGTTCGCAACCGGTTGCAGGTGCGCGATGCGGTGCAAGGGGGTCGAAAAGTGAGTCCAGGTAAGAGAAAACCCCAGCTACCGGGGGGTATCGGTGACCGGGTTCGAAACCGTCGAAAAGGGCGGGGGTATCCTTGGCAAGGTTGCGCTCTACCAACTGAGCTACATCCGCGGAGGCTCGAAGAGTACCACGGCGTTCTCCGAACAGCCTATGCGCCGGTCGAGCCGAATCCCTCCGATCCGCGGGTGGAATTCGGGAGTTCCTCGACGGGGACGAACTCCTGAACGGCCACCGGGATCACCACGAACTGGGCGATTCGATCACCACGCTCAACCTCGAATGGCTCATTCGACAGGTTCACCAACACGACCTTGATCTCTCCCCGGTAGCCGGAGTCGACAAGTCCCGGCCCGTTGACCACCGAGATTCCGCTACGGGCAGCAAGACCGCTGCGGGGTGTCACCAACCCGGCGAACCCGTCGGGAATCGCCACGGCGATGCCGGTCGGAACGACCGTCCGCTCCCCGGCGTCCAACCGTACGGAGTCGCGTGCATACAAATCGACGCCGCCGTCACCCGGGTGAGCGTGCGCTGGGATCGGGAGTTCCCTGTCGAGCCGCTGCAGCGGAATCTGCATGAATTTGTACCTCCGTCGCTTGACCGGGATGGTATCGCTGTTCGAACGTCCGCGGTGCCCCAACTGTCGGCACATGGGCGGTATCGTCCCTCGCAACCGACCAAACGGATCCATGGCCAGGAAGAAACAAGAAGTCCCGCTCCCCGGCAACGACGGCCGGTGGTTCCTCGAACTCGCCGGAGTCGCCAAACCTGCTCCGAGCCCCACCAAGACGTATGCCGAGCTCGAGGCACTCGAACAGCCTCCGGCTTTCGTCGCGTCCGAGAGCGCCGCAGTCACGGCCGGGGCAGCTGCGGTCAGCGGTTCTCTGGCGTCCGCCACCGACTCCGAGAGCTCCGAAGGTGACACGTTCGTACCCGTTGCTCCGCGAACCGACGACGGCCTCGACGACTGGCAACCGGACGATGTCTCACCCCGGCTCGCCCGAAGAGGACTCGGGCGATGGCTGGTCGGCGCACTCGCTGTGCTTGCCATCGCAGCCATCGCGATCGCCGTGGTCCTTCTCCCGCGCGCGGTGCAGAGCGAGGCCGACCTGCTCGCAGCCGGCTACACACAGTCGCTCATCGATCTGCGCAACGAGCTTCCCGATTCTCAGGTCGCACTCGCAACCCTCACCGACCCAACAAGTCCTTCAGAGGCAATCTCGGCATCGGTGCCGGCGATCGGGGATCTCAATACGCGGGGAACCATCGTCATCAGCCTGGCAACCACGCCACTGCCTCCCACGCTGGCGTTCGTGCCCCGGGGTCCGCTCGAGGCGCTCGAACCCACGCGAACCACCATGCTCATCCTCGGCGCCGAAGCCGAAGGCATCTCCGGCCGCCTTGCGACGACGTTCACATACCACTCCACCGTACCCAACCTCTTCGCCACGCCGGAACTACCGGTTGAGGCCGATTCTGCAACGACGGATGCCCTGAGCGTCACCCTCGCTGAGTCGCTCGCCAACACGGCACGCCTCATCGCTGGACTCCCGCCGGATCCGACGTTCGCAGAGACTCGTGACCTCGCCACCCAGGCGTCCGAACGCTACGCCCCATGGCAGTTGGAGTACCTCGATGCATTGCGAGAGGGTGACACCGACCGGGCAGCCGATCTCATCATCGAACTGGAGACGGCACGCGAGGACATCGGTGCTTCCCTGGCGAGAGCGCTGCGAGTCGTGCGGGCCGAAGTCGATCCACGAATCGTTGCTCTCGCCGTCGAAACCGAAGCGGCAATCATCGCCATCCCCTCGTCCTAGAGGGCGGGTGCCCCGTTGTTCCGCTGCTCGAGGGCCGCGGCTTCCCGCTCGAAGTCGCTCGCTCCCTGGAAGTCCTTGTACACCGACGCGAAGCGCAGATAGGCGACCTCATCGACGTCACGGAGTTCCGCGAGGACGGCCTTGCCAAGTTCATCACTCGTCACGAGCGCTGAGCCTGCACGTGCCAAGGCCTCGATCCTTGCAACGATGTCGTCAACGGTGCCCTCGAGAACCGGTCGATCAGCGAGTGCGAATTCGAGGCCGCGGCGAACCTTCTCCCGATCGAATGCCTCGCTCCGACCGCTTCGCTTGACGACGGTCGCAACGATCACCGGCCGCTCAAACGTGGTGAATCGCTCGCCACATCTCAGACACTCACGACGGCGACGAATCGCTCCACCGCCCTCAGCGGGTCGCGAGTCGATCACCCTGGTGTCTTCGGTAGCACACAACGGACATCTCATCGTGACCGAGAGCGTACTCCCGAACCAGATCGAACCGCCCGGCGACATGGAGTTCGCCCTCGCCTATCAGGCCCCCGGAGAAGAAGATGGCACCTGAAGGACCTCACCGGCACGGATCGCGGACGTCGCCAGGTCGTTCAACTCCTGGATCGTCGAGACCATGGAGCGCACATCACCACCGGGGGTAACGGTCTCCGTCGCGATGGACCAGAGCGTATCGCCTCCATGGACCCGGTAGTCACTCGTGGCGAGCGGCTCGCTACCTGTCATCGCATGGACGGCAGTGGCGAGGAGGAGCACGAATGCCACAACAGTCGTGGAGATGATGACCAACGCTCTGGCGCTGGTGCTTCGTTGCGAAATCATCCGTGTCTCCTCCTGGTCGCCGATCTGCCATCTGCCGGCTCTCGCCGGCCCTGTGCGGTGAGCTTCTGCTCACGATGCGAACGTACCTTGCGGGTGTGACAGAAAACGGAGATCCCTACCGGCACCCGAACGTCTGTTCGTATCTTTCCGAACACTACCGAACACCTGTTCGTACGTCAAGTCGAACATATGTTTGGTCTGAGCGGTGATTCGCACTACCGTGCAATCAACGAGCGAGGGGTACACAGTGGATGGAATGCACGATCTCACCGACCGGCAGCGTCAGATTCTCAATCTGATCACCGAAACCGTCCAGAACCGCGGGTACCCACCATCGGTTCGTGAGATCGGTGACTCCGTCGGACTCTCCTCCCCCTCCACGGTGCACAGCCATCTCACCGCGCTCGAGCGGGCCGGCTACCTCCGTCGCGATCCGAGCAAGCCACGCGCCATTGAAGTCATCGACGACGGTTCCGCCGAGAGCCCTCTCCACAGAGCGCCCACCCGTGACGTACCGCTCGTCGGCCGGATCGCGGCCGGATCGCCGATACTCGCGGAAGAGGACATCCAGGAGATCTATCCGCTCCCCACCGAACTGGTTGGCAACGACCCGGTGTTCATGCTCGACGTGCGGGGTGACTCGATGGTCGACGCGGGGATCCTCGACGGCGACTACGTCGTCGTGAAACGTCAGCCCACCGCCACCAACGGCCAGATCGTTGCTGCGCTCGTTGGCGAGGACGAAGCCACCGTCAAGCGCTTCAGACGCAAGGATGGACGGGTCGTCCTCGAAGCCGAGAACCCTGCCTACGCACCCATGGTCTTCACCGAAGGCGTTGAGATCCTCGGAATCGTCGTCGCCGTGCTGCGCCGCGTCGAGTAGTTCAGTCGAACGTTCCGCGGAAGACGATCGAAGCCGGGCCGGTCATCCAGGCGCCGACGGAGTCGAATTCGATCACGAGCTCGCCGCCGGGGAGAGCGACGGTGATCGTATCACCGAGTTCGTGAACGGCCCGAGCTGCGAATGCCGCTGCCGCGGATCCAGTTCCCGAGGCCCGTGTCTCTCCGACACCGCGCTCCCACACACGAATCTTGATGCGATCCCCTTCGTCGATTTCGACGAATTCGACGTTCGAGCCGTCGGGGAAGATGGCATCCCGTTCGATCATTGAACCGATCTCCTCAACGGCCGCCACATCGACATCGTCGACGAACAGGACAGCATGGGGATTGCCGATACCCACCGGCCGCACGGAGTGGCCGGCTACGCGCAGTTCCTCGGTCCGGAACGCGTGAGGCACGCCGACGAACGCTCGAACAATGCCGTCCGGAACCACCGTCGCAGGATGGTCGGTCACCGCGGATCGAACAGTGAGGGTCGCGTCTTCGACGATGCCCAACTCAACAGCGATAAGAGCAACACAGCGCAAGCCGTTGCCGCACATCTCCGCCTCGCCTCCGTCGGCGTTCCAATATCGCATCGCGACTGTGGACTCGTCGATGGCTGTGATCTCCAAGATCCCGTCCGCACCGATCCCCGTCTTCCTCTCACACAACTCGGCGATTCTCTCCCTCGATATCGTGAGTGGTTCTGTCACAACGATGAAGTCGTTGCCGAGTCCTTCTGCCTTCACGAACTCCATGACGTGTCCTTTTCGAGTTGGTCGAGCGCTGAACGGAGCATCCGATCGGTTTCATGGTGCCACGGAATCCACTGAATGCGCGGATCCCGACGGAAGTAGGTTCTCTGGCGTTTCGCGAGAGATGCGGTCGCGGCGATCGCATCGTCTCGGGCCGAAGCCACATCGAGATCTCCTGCAATCACCGGGAGAAGCTCTCGGTAGCCAACGGCCTGTCTGGCCGTGCGCCCCAGGGTGGGTGCGAGGGCCGCAATCTCTTCGACGAGACCAGCCTCCAACATCGCGTCGAACCGCTCCTCGATTCGCTGCCCGATCCCGGGTCCCGGGTCGAGGCCGACCGCCGTGAACGTCCTCAGCGGCTGGTAGGTCCGCACGGCCTGCGCCTCAACCGAAGCAGCGCGCGATGTCGGCGTGGCTCCCGTGAGCCGCGCGATTTCGACGGCACGGAGCACGCGACGCGGGTTCGCCATGTCCACAACGTCAGACGCCACCGGATCGGCCGCGATGAGTTCTGCTCTCAGGTCATCGGCGTCCACCGATTCGAGCTCGGCGCGCAGATCTGCATCAGTCGGCGGGAACTTCAGGGGATCGACGAGAGATCGGAAATGCAGGCCGGAGCCGCCTGCGATCACGACCGACCCACCCGACGATTCGATTCGGTCGAGGATTGTGGTCCCGGCTGCCTGGAACTCCGCCACTGTGTACTCGTCAGCCGGATCCGCAATGTCGACGAGGTGGTATCCGAATCGGTCCCTGATAGACGGGTCCGGCTTCGCCGTCCCGATGTCCATTCCACGAAACACCTGCATGGAGTCGACCGAGAGGATCTCGGCCCCGACGCGGTCGGCGATCGCCTCGGCGATCTCGGACTTCCCGGCTGCGGTTGGGCCGAGTACGGCGATGACGCTCAGACCAGTGTCCCCTCGAGATAGTGCGGTGCGGCTCGTGTAACTTCGAGGTCTAGGAATCGTCCTGGCTCATAGACCCCAGTGACGTGGACGATCCGGTTGCCTTCGCTTCGAGTGGTAGCGACCTCCGGAATCCTTCGAGAGGGACCCTCGGTGAGGACTCTCTCGATCATTCCGACCCGCGCCTGGTTCCGTTCGTAGGTGATGGCGTTCTGCATCTCGACGAGGCGATCGAAGCGTTCCTGGACGACCGCCGGTGGTACGTGGTTCGGCATGTCTGCTGCGGGGGTGCCGGGGCGAGGCGAGAATTGGAACATGAAGGCGCTGTCGAAGCGAGCCTCTTCCACAGCGACGAGCGTTCTAGCGAAGTCATCTTCGTTCTCTCCGGGGAAGCCGACGATGATGTCCGTGGAGACGCTGAGGTCCGGGACCAGACGACGAGCCATCGCGAGCTTTTCGAGGAACCGCTTCGCTGTGTAGCCCCGATGCATCGACGACAGGATTCGGTCGCTTCCCGACTGGAGCGGAAGATGGAGTTGGGCTGCGACTGCTGCTGTCTCCGCCATCGCTCGAGCGACGTCTTCCTGGATGTCCTTCGGGTGCGGACTCGTGTATCGGATCCGACCGATCCCCTCGACCTCACCGGCCCGTCGAAGAAGGTCAGCGAAAAGCGGCTGGCGTCCGTTGAGATCTAGGTCACGCCCGTAGGAATTGACGTTCTGGCCGAGGAGCGTGACCTCGACAACCCCTTCTTCGGCCAGGCGCTGGATCTCAAGGATGACGTCTCCGGGCCGCCGACTGATCTCGGGTCCGCGCACAACGGGCACGATGCAGAACGTGCAGCTGTTGTTGCACCCGGTTGTGATCTTCACCCAGGCCGAGTGCTCGGATTCGCGTCGCGTGGGGAGGAACGACGGTGCGTCGTTGGGGCTGCTGGACTCCTCCCAGATCTCGGTGACCGGACCCCATTCGTCGACCCGGTCGAGCAGATCCACGACACGGTGGATATTGTGGGTTCCGAAGACCACGTCAACCCACGGTGCCCTCTTGCGCACGATCTCCTTGTCCTTCTGGGCAGTGCATCCCCCGATTGCGATGCGCATGCCGGGGTTCTTCTGCTTGTCGGCCTTGAGTGCCCCGAGATAGCCGTAGAGGCGCTGGTCGGCGTTCTCACGGATTGTGCACGTGTTCAGGACGACGACGTCGGCCTCGGCAGCCTCGCCGGTGCGGGTCATCCCGTCGGCTTCGAGAAGTCCTGCGATCCGCTCGGAATCGTGTTCGTTCATCTGACATCCGAACGTGCGGATGAAGTAGGAGGCACCGGTGCGCCGCGGTTCACGCGACTCGCGCACAACCGGTACCCCGAGGATCGCTGTGGTGCTCATATTCGCCCCGAGCCTCGACCCATCAACGCGCGTAGTCCCGTGCCCGGTACTCCCGGATCACGGTGACTTCGATCTGGCCCGGGTACTGCAGATCCTCTTCGAGCTTTCGAGCGATCCGGCGGGCAAGGTCGCCTGCCTGCAGATCATCCACGTCACCAGGATCGACCACGACCCGGATCTCGCGGCCCGCCTGTAGGGCAAACACCTTCGCGACACCGGAGAATCCACCGGCAATCTCCTCGAGACGTTCAAGACGGCGAACGTACGCTTCAAGCGCCTCGCGCCTCGCCCCCGGCCGCGCAGCCGAGACCGCATCCGCAGCCTGCACGAGGATCGCCGTGAGCGTCCTGGGTTCGACCTCGTTGTGATGCGCCTCGATAGCGTGGACGATGCCGGGTTCTTCGCCGAAACGGCGTGCAATCTCGGCTCCGAGCAGTGCATGTGACCCACCGACCTCGTGCGACACGGCCTTGCCGATGTCGTGGAGAAAGGCGGCTCGTTTCGCTTCCTTCTCGTCGATTCCCAACTCTGCAGCAAGCATTCCTGCGATGTGCGCCGACTCGACAAGGTGGCTCAACACGTTCTGGCCGTAGCTCGTGCGGTAGTGCAGTCGGCCGAGGAGCGTGATGAGTTCGGGGTGCATCTTCGTGAGCCCGACCTCGAGCAGCGCCCACTCTCCTGCATCGCGAATCGACTGTTCGACGTCCTGGCGCGACTTCTCGTACGCCTCCTCGATCGATGACGGATGGATTCGACCGCCCTCGACGAGTCGCTCGAGAGCGCGCCGCGCTACTTCGCGCCGGACCGGGTCGAACGTGGACACCGACACAGCTTCCGGCGTGTCATCCACGATCAAGTTCACGCCTGCGACCGCTTCGAACGTTCGGATGTTTCGACCGTCACGACCGATGATTCGGCCTTTCATGTCATCGGACGGCAGCGTCACGACCGACACGGTGGTCTCCGACACGACTTCGGCGGCGAGTCGTTGGATCACCGTACCGAGGATCCGTCGTGCCCTCCGCTCCGACTCTTCGCGCGCCTTCCCTTCCAGGTCACGGATGAGGGCCATGGCGTCACGTCTCGCCTCGGTCTCGACCTTCTCGAGAAGTTCGGACTTCGCCGCTTTCGAGTCGAAACCGGCGATCCGCTCGAGCGTTCCGCGAGCCTCTTCCTTGACGGCTTCTGCCTCACCGACGGCACTTTCCGCCGCGTGTTCGCGGGCGATCATGAGTTCCTCGCGCTGAGCAAGGTTCCCTGCCCGTTGTTCAAGCGTCGCTTCGCGCTGTGAGAGCCGGGACTCTTGCGACCCCATCTCCACGCGCCGGTGTTCGAGGGTCGCGTCCTCGCGGTCGCGGTACGTCTCTGCCTTGGACCGTGCCTCTTCCTCTGCTCGCGCAAGGATGCGCTGAGCATCGAGACGCGCCTCGGCCAGGGTCTCGTCGGGGGTCGGCTGGCGACTACCCCTCCGGGACAGGACGTAGCCCGCGACGAATGCAAGTCCGACGACAGCGACAACCAGGCCTGCTACGAGCCATTGCATCATCATGTCCTCAGTTTCCGCGGTCCGGAACGCAGCATGCCGAGCCCGTGGGCTCGGCACACACCGGGAACAGCGTCGAATACCGGGGTCTAACCCCGTTTGTTCACTTCGCTCGCTGGTCTCCGTATCAACATCTACGTTCCGGTCCGCTTTCGTATCAGTGTTTTGTGTGTGTCTGAGGTGATGCTACCGCACTTCGTCCTCGCGCGGAACGCGAAATCTCAGATACCTACTCCGCGTTCTCCTCAGTGACGTCGGCCACCTCGACATCGACCTCTTCCTCGTCAACGATGAGGCCGACCGCGCGCAGGACCTGATCCTGGAGTTGAACAGAAAGTTCAGGGTTCTCACGCAGGAACTGCTTGGCCTTCTCCCGTCCTTGACCGAGCTGATCGCCATCGTACGTGTACCAGGCACCGGCCTTCCGGACGATCCCCTCTTCAACGGCGACGTCGAGCAGGCTGCCTTCACGCGAGATCCCTTCACCGAACATGATGTCGAACTCAGCGAGCCGGAACGGTGGAGCGACCTTGTTCTTCACAATCTTCGCGCGAACGCGGTTGCCGACATTGTCGGTCCCCACTTTGATCGCTTCGATGCGACGGATGTCGATCCGAACACTCGCGTAGAACTTGAGAGCCCGCCCACCGGGGGTCGTCTCAGGTGATCCAAACATCACACCGATCTTCTCGCGAAGCTGGTTGATGAAGACCACGGTGGTCTGTGAGCGGTTGATCGTGCCTGCGAGTTTGCGCAGCGCCTGAGACATCAGCCGGGCCTGGAGGCCGACGTGAGTGTCACCCATGTCTCCTTCGAGTTCCGCTCGAGGTACGAGCGCAGCGACCGAGTCGATGACGATCACGTCGAGCGCTCCGGACCGGATCAGCATGTCGGTGATCTCGAGCGCTTGCTCCCCCGTGTCGGGTTGTGAGATCAGTAGTTCATCGACGTCGACGCCAATCGCACGCGCGTAGACGGGGTCGAGTGCGTGCTCGGCATCGATGAATGCGGCGAGGCCGCCAGTGCGCTGCGCTTCTGCGACGACGTGGAGCGCAAGGGTCGTCTTGCCGGAGCTCTCGGGCCCATAAATCTCGACGATCCTGCCGCGCGGTACGCCGCCGATGCCGAGTGCAAGGTCGAGCGAGAGCGCGCCGGAGGAGATGGCATCGATCCTTCGGATCTCCTCGTCGCCCATTCTCATGATGGCCCCCTTGCCGAACTGGCGCTCGATCTGGGACATGGCCATCTCAATGTTCTTGTCGCGGTCGCCCTGTTTGACGGACACGTTGTCTCCTTCTTTGACGTTCCCGTACCGTATCGGGCGCCTGTGACAGATTGCATGTCGTGAATCACAACAATGGTATTCCACGACCGGAAGTTAGGATAGGCGAACATGTGTTCGATGTCGAGGAATTCGTTGCGACGGCACGACGCCCACCGGACAACGCTGCCGGTCAGAATGCCAGAAACGACTAGAACCCCCCCCCAGGCTCCCCGGTCAACGGAACGTAGCTCGTAGCAGGGCCGTCGGCCCCAGGCTGGCTTCGGACGTACTCGATGATCAACTCCATCGCAGCCGCCCCGAACCCCGTCCCCTGATACCGTCGTTTGTGCCCACGACCACGCCAGGGGTGGTTCCAAGCACAAACGATCCGACTTAGAGGAGGACTTCGTCAACCGTTTCGTACCGCGCCCCGCCGCGTCCGAGGTGGCTCTGGTACAGCGTCACCCGGTCGACCTCCATCTTCAACGGAAACGTCCCCACCTGCTCGACGATGCCCTCGACGTTGATCGGTGGCCGGATGCGCGCGAGCGTCAGGTGGGAATGGAACGGCCGGTCCTCCGACTCGAACCCCACGGAGATCGCCGCCTGCTCACAGATCTCGGCCACCTTGGCGAGCTCGTCGCTGCCCCTCCCGGTCCCGAGCCACATGACGGTCGCTCGGGACGGTTTCGGGAACGCTCCAAGGTCTGTGAAGCCGAGTGTGAACGGCTTGACGACGAGATGCTCGTCCAGGAACTCCAGGATCCGATCTCGCTGGGTGGCATCCGTTGAACCGAGGAAGCGGAGTGTCAGATGCCAGTTGTCCGGCGGCGTAGGCCGCCCCGGCAGTCGGATGACACGTTCCCCCAAAAACGCGGCGAGACCGTGCCGAACCTCGTCGGTCAGAGCGACCGCGAGGAACAACCGATGGCTCACCGACTCCTCCAGTCGACCCCCTGGAGCGACATACGCAACAGTTGGAGAGCGGCCGTCGACGCGAACGCGCGGACACGCTCTCGATCTCCGGGGAGTACCAGCGTACGGACGCGAGAACTCTCCGGAGTCACGACCGCCACCACGACCGTGCCGACCGGCTTGTCCTGCGGATCGGGCCCTGCGGAACCCGTGACCGACACGACCACGTCGGCATCCAGTCGCTCACGAGCGCCCTCGGCCATCGCCACCGCCACCGGTTCGCTCACCACGCCGTGCTCCTCCATGAGAGCTCGCGAGACGTCGAGCAGGGATTCTTTGACTTCTGCCGCGTAAGAGACGATGGAACCGCGAAATACCCGGCTTGCTCCGGGGACCGACGTGATTCGCCCGGCCACCAGACCACCGGTCGCCGACTCAGCCGTTCCGAGACTCCAACCGCGCTCTTCGAGCAAGCGGAGTACGACCACCTCGACGGTGTCATCATCGACGCCGAAGATCCGCTTGCCGAGACGTTGCCGAACCGTCGCCTCGATCGGAGCGATCAAGGCAGATGCCCTGTCGCGGGTCTCCGCCTTCGCCGTGATCCGTATCTTGATCTCACCTCCGGACGCGAGGAACGCGATCGTCGGATTCGTCGACGCGTCGTAGAGGTCGCCGAGTCGTTCGCCGATCGCGGACTCGGACTCACCCCACGTCCGCAGGAGACGACTGATGACCGCACCGTCGTCGTCCCCACGGAGGAACGGGATGACGGAGTTCTCGAGCATCGGGATCATCTCGGCCGGAACGCCGGGCAGCGCGAAGACGCAGGTGTCGGCGATGCGGAGCCGGATTCCGGGGGCCGTGCCTTTGGGGTTCTCGATCAGCTCAGAGCCAGAGGGTCTCTCGGCCTGTTGGAGGTTCGACTCCGGCATGACCCGGCCGCTGCTTGTCCACCGCTCACGAAGCCGCTCAGCCTGGTCGGCGTCGAAGATCATCTCCACACCGGCTGATCGGACGATCGCCTCTCGCGTCAGGTCGTCCTTGGTGGGCCCGAGTCCCCCGGTGATGATCAAGGCGTCCGACCGGGAACACGCAGCGTCGATAGCAGCAGCAATGCGTGACTCGTTGTCGCCGACGACGGTCTGTTGGAAGTGATCAAACCCAGCGTCGGCGAGTCGCTCACCGATCCGGGTCGCGTTGGAGTTCACGATCTGGCCGAGCAGCAACTCGGTTCCGACGGCGAGGATCTCGACGATCATGCCGATCCCCGGACGATCGCGTCGAGGTCCGTTCCATAGCCTCCGGTGATCTTCACGGTGAGCCACTCTCCCGGTTCTCCGCGGTCGAGAAGGATCACGCCATCGATCTCCGGCGCCTCCCGGTAGGAACGCGCCACCGGTCGACCATCCTCTACCTGATCGACGACGACGGTGAGCGTCCGGCCGATCTGGCCGACGGAGCAAGCCGTTGTGATGTCGTCTTGAATGGCCTGAAGATGGCGGAGCCGGGCCTGCTTCTCCGAGTCCGGGATCTGGTTGTCCATGACGGCGGCCTCGGTCCCCTCCTCCGGCGAGTACGGGAAGAACCCGGCCCAGTCAAGTTGGGCGTCGTCGAGGAATGAGGCAAGCTCGTCGACGTCGTCGTCCGTCTCGCCGGGGAACCCGACAATGAACGACGATCGCGTCGCCGCATCCGGGGCCGCCGATCGAATCCGCTCGATGAGTTCCTGATGGCCATCCCCCGATCCGGGACGCTTCATTGCCCGAAGGAGTCGAGCCGAGGAATGCTGGAGGGAGAGGTCAAAGTAGTTCGCGACGATCGGGTTTCCTGCCCTCTCCTCGATCAACGCCGGTCGGATCTCTCGCGGGTACAGGTAGTAGAGCCGCAGCCGCAGGAGCCCCTCGACGTCAGAGACACGACGAACCAACTCGACGATGTCGGGGGCATCGGTGTCCCGACCGTACGCCGCGAGATCCTGGGCAACAAGGCCGATCTCCCCGACGCCGGCTGCGGCCAGTTCGGCGATCTCGTCCCTGATATTCTCCGGGCCACGCGAGCGTTGCTTGCCCCGGAACTGCGGGATCGCGCAGAACGTGCAGAGCTTGTCGCATCCCTCCGCCACCTTCACATAGGCGTACGGCGTCGACGGCGTCGGGCGTCGGGTCTCGTACAGGATGTCCATGTGCGATCGTCGGGCGGATCCGATGGTGAGCGGCGTCCAGCGCCGGAGAGCATCGAGCCGATCGACGAGTTCGGAGTACCGATCCAGCCCAAGCACCGCATCGGCTTCGGGGAGCGCCTCGCTGAGTTCGGTTTCGTATCGCTGTGCCATGCAGCCGACCACCACGAGACTGGCGTCGTCCCGCTTGGCTCCGGCAAGGTCGAGGATCGTGTCGACCGACTCTTGGCGTGCGGGCTCGATGAAGCCGCACGTGTTCACCATCACCACGTCTGCGGACCCGGGAGTTGAGGCCTCGGTGTATCCGGCAGCCGTCAGCATCCCCGTGATCTTGTCGGAGTCAACCTGGTTCTTGGCACAGCCGAGCGTCGTCAGCCAGATCGTTGGAGCAGTCGGAGTCATCGACGCCAAGCGTACCGTCACAGCGGTGTTGGAGGTCGAGCCTTGTCCGTGGTTGGCACAGCGATCAGGTCGGCGTCTCTGGCACGTCCACCCGGCGATCGATCAGGATCCCCTTGATGTGACCAATCCGTGTTTGGATCTCTCCCGCCCCGGCGGCCTCGTCCATCTTGCGGTTCAGGCCCTCTTCCGGAGTCATCGCACCGGTCAACCCACCGCTGCCACCGGCCTGGGATACCATGTCGATGCGTTGCCCCTCGATCGCAGCCATGCGCGACTGCAGGCCCGACAATTCGGCGAGTAGATCCTCCGTCGATCGGTCGGCGTCGAAGCCAACACGGAACGATGCCATCTGATCGCGGAGCTCGTCCTGACGGCAGCGGAGTTCGTATCGCTCGGCGAAGGCGTCCTCCGGCAGGGCGTTCAGGCGGTCCTGCAGGTCGGAGAGTCCCTTCAACGCCTCATCAAGATCTACTTCGGTCATGCCTTCAGGTTATCCGAACGCAAGCCGGGCCGCCGCCGCCACGGCCGCCGCCACGAGAACCCATCTGATCCACGCGGCGCCCTTCAGAACCGCGAGCCGGGAACCGGCCCACGCCCCCGACATCTGCCCTGTTGCAAGGACGACGCCCACCATGATGTCGACCTGGGCGGCGTTGGCGAAGAGCAGGATCGCGATCGGCGAGTAGGCGGCGATGAGAACGACCTTCGCAGCGTTGCCGTTGACGAGGTTCATCCCGGCTCCCAACACGAGACCGGCGAGAAGCAGGAACCCGACACCAGCCTGAACGAAGCCGCCGTAGAAACCGATGCCGAGGAACACCAGCGAACGCCACGGCTCGTGCAGCGTCACTTCTCGCTCTTCGAGCCACCGGGAAGGGCGTAGCACCACGGACGCTGCAACAAGGAGCAGGACACCGGCGAAAACCATCCGAAGCACGTCGGGTGGCGTCACTGTCGAGACCCAGGCTCCGATGGCTGCCCCGACCACCGTCGGTATCAAGAGCACGCTGAGGCGCCGCCACGGAACCGCTTCGCCTTTCTGGAAGCCGGCGATCGCTGTCAGATTGGCCAGGAAGATGGCGATGCGGCTCGTCCCATTCGCCGTGTTGATCCCGACCATCTCAGTAAGTATCGGGATCGTGATGGCCGACCCGCCGCCTGCCAGCGCGTTGATGAATCCGGCAGCACCGCCGGCGGCAACGAGGACCAGTCCTTCGACAAGGGTCACAGAGTCAGCGATCGCGGCATTCGCTGGAGGCTACCGTGGAACGATGCGAGCCGATTTCCAGCCGCGTACCGAACTCAGCAAGGCAAGCCCATCTGCGGCGTCAAGATCATCGCCGGTCATCACCTCTTCGACGAGCGCCCCTTCATCGATCAGCACTTGACGAAGGATGCCCGGCAAACACCCGGACGCGAGCGGCGGCGTGATCCACGTGCCGGCTGCCTGCACGGCGACGTTGTAGGTTGTGGCCTCGGTCAGTTCACCCCGCTCGTTCACCATCAGCACGTCCTCGACGCCTTCGTAGGTGTTGGTACGGTCGTTGTAGGGCCGCCTTGCCGTCGTCTTGTGGAATCGGTAGATGCTCGTCGACGAGATTGCGGTCGGATCGATGACGCATGCCACCGGGTCGCGTCCGGTGCTTGGCCACCACTGAGCGGACGGCAGGATCTCAGGATTGACATCCACGACGATCCTGCCGAACCGATCCACCTCGAGTCGAACTGCGTGGGCCCCACTCAACTCGCCCACGGCCTCTTCGAGCGCGTCATGGATGGGTCCCTCATTGAAACGGAATCCGAAATAGGCCGACGAGTCACCGATTCGCTGAACGTGCCGATCGAGCCACCGGAACCCGTGACCTTCTTCCCACCGGATCGTCTCGAACAGGGAGATCTCCGGTCGCCTCTGCACCAGGACGCCGGTCTTGGACTTGGCCTCCTCGTACTCGCCCCTTGGGACGGTCGTGTCCGTGATCCCGGCCCCGACCGCGTACTCTCCGACACCTTCCTCAGAATCGACGGTCACCGTTCGGATCGCAACGCTGAAACTGGCGTCCGGTCGCCCACTTTCGGTCGGCGCCATGAACCCGATCGCACCCGAGTAGATACCACGGGTTCGACACTCCAGCGTCGCAATGGCCTCCATGGCACGAGCCTTCGGGTCACCGGTAACAGCGGTGGACGGGAAGAGGGCACGGAAGACGTCCACGACTTCGACCGCCGGTGCAATCTCAGCCGACAGAGTCGACGCGAGTTGCCAGACCGTCTCCAATCGTTCAAGCGCCATCATTTCATGAATCTCGGTCGTGTCGGGGACCGTGATGGCGACGAGATCCTCGACAAATCGGTCGACGATCCGCTGGTGTTCAGCACGATCCTTGCCCGATGCGGCGAGCTTCGCCGCGTTGTCTTCGTCCTCCGCCGACCACCGACCGCGCGACGCCGTGCCCTTCATCGGGCGAATCTCAATCCTTGATCCCCGAACGGAGAAGAACCGCTCCGGCGATGCACTCAGAATCCGGTAACGCCCGAGATCGATAAGGCTTCCGAAAGCACCACGTTGAGAGAGCACGAGGTCGCGGTACAGCTCTCTCAAGTCCCCGCTGATCGCGGCGTCGAGACGAAGGGCATAGTTGATCTGGGCGAGGTCTCCCGACTTGATCAGCCGTCGAATGCGTTGCGCGTTCTCCTCGTACGTGTCTTCTCCCATGGTCGGGGTCCACGGCGAAACCGTGTAAGGAGACGCGTCGAGCCGTGGCTCGCCGACGAACGGTTCAACGTCGAACCGGTCCCGGAAGAGTGCGAACCATGCAAGCGGCAGTTCGTCAAGCAACTCCCCCTGCTCACTCGTCCGTACCGGAAACGCGGCATCGAACGCCGGGGCGGCCTCGTATGAAACGAAGCCGACTGCCCACAACCCCTCGCGGGTGGCGGCTTCAGCTTCTTTGATCACGTCGAGGACGGCTCCAATCTGATGCGCCTCAACAACGCGTTCCGGATCGGAGAACTCCATCGACTTCCCGCCGGTCGGGCTGAACTGGTCCAGTCGTGCACTGATCATCGATCCCAGGCTACGCGACGGAACCGCCGGTTGGTGGACTCGATCGACAAATCACTCGAGATCAGCCGATCAGCGATCCGAGTTCCTCTTCGGTCACGAGCACGGATCGGGCCTTCGAGCCTTCCGACGGGCCGACGATGCCCTTGTTCTCCAGGATGTCCATCACTCGTCCGGCTCTCGCGAAACCGATCCTGAGTTTGCGTTGGAGCATGGAGGTGGAACCGAGTTGGCTGCGTACGACGAGTTCGATCGCCTGGCGCATGATCTCAGGATCCTCGCCTTCGAACTCCTCGTTCATCTCGGTGGCCTTCTCGGCGACTTGGAACACTTCGGTATCGCGGTACTTCGAGTGCTGCTGATCCCGCACGAACTCCACGACCCGGTGGACTTCTGCCTCGGAGACCCAAGCTCCCTGGATCCGTTCCGGTTTTGGCTCGCGTGCGGTAACGACCAGCATGTCACCGAGACCGACCAGCTTCTCCGCTCCGGCCTGGTCGATGATGACCCGGGAGTCTGTCTGCGATGTCACGGAGAATGCCAGACGGGATGGCACGTTCGCTTTGATGACGCCTGTGATGACGTTCACCGACGGTCGTTGTGTCGCCAATACGAGGTGGATTCCAACGGCTCGCGCCATCTGGGCGATGCGCACGATCGAGTCCTCGACGATTCGGCCGGCGACCATCATCAGATCGTTCAACTCATCGACGACGAGCACGATGTACGGGAATCGATCGAAGAGCTCCTCGTCGATGCCGCCCGCGTCGTACTTCTCGTAGTACGACTCGACGTCACGCACACCCGAGTCGGCTAGAAGATCGTATCTGCGGTCCATCTCTGCGACCGCCCATTGGAGCGCGTCGGCCGCCTTCTTCGGGCTGGTGATGACCCGCGTGAGGAGGTGCGGAACGTCGTCGTACTGTCCGAGCTCGACTCGCTTCGGATCGACGAGGATCATGCGTACCTGGTCGGGCCGGGCGCGCATCAGGATCGATGTCAACAGAGCGTTGATGCATGACGATTTTCCCGCGCCGGTCGCGCCGGCGATGAGGATGTGCGGAAGCTCGGTAAGCCTCAGCATGTGGGCGCTGCCGCTGACGTCCTTGCCGACCGCAACGAGCATCGGGTCGGCGTCTCGCGTTGCCGCCTCACTGCGGAGGATGTCACCGAGTGTGACCATCTGGCGAATCCGGTTCGGGACCTCGATGCCGATCGCGCTCTTGCCGGGAATCGGGGCGAGGATCCGCACGTCGGCCGACGCGAGGGCATACGCGATGTCGTGCGAGAGATTCGTGACACGAGAGACTTTCACGCCCGGTGCCAGTTCGATCTCGTATCTCGTCACGGTCGGGCCGGGGACGATTCTCGTGAGGCGGGCGTCGACACCGTGCTGGCGCAAGGCCTCCTGCAACTCGGCGGCAGTTCGTTCAAGTCCACCCCGGTTCGGACCTTCCGAATTGGACCCTTCGAGGAGATCGACCGGCGGCAATTGGTACCCGTCGACCGGGACCGTCTGCGGCGCCGGGACACGCTTCGGCTTCGCCCTCTTCGGAGCCTTGGTTGACTTCTTGGGTCCGCTTTCGGGCCTCGTTTCCGACATATCCCGTGCCGGTTCGTCAATCTCGATCAGCCCATCCGTTTGGACGGTCCGGGTCGATTGACCGTCTTCCGAACCGAATCCGATCCACGATCGGAACGCACGGGAGAATGAGCCGATCGTCCCTGCGACGTCTTTCACCGATGCCCTGGTTACGACGAGCGTGCCAACTCCAAGGGCTCCCAGCAATACGAAGAAGGCACCCCAGAATCCGATAGTGCGTCTGAGCGGGAACGCCACGATGGCTCCGATCGCTCCGCCGCTCTCTTTGACCTGGTTCACATTTCCGGCCAGTGCGACCGAGCCGGTCAGTAGGTGGAACAGCGCGAGCGAAGCGACGAAAATCGCGAAGAGACCAGCCACGATACGGCCACGATCCTCGCTGCAGCACACGCCGACGAGTGAGAGGCCGATGAGGACAAGCACAAGCGGCACACCGAATGCCCACATGCCGAAGAGGAATCGAAGGGAGTCGGAGAGACCCGCGCCGATCGGTCCGGAGAGTCCGAAGAACGACAGACCAACGAGGGCGGCGAGCACGATGAGAACAATGCCCCACAGGTCATCGCTCTGACGTGCGGACCGTTCCCGGATGCGGTCCCGACCCGTCCGTAGCGCTTGGACGGTTCTGGCCCGAACTGAAGTCCGTTTAGTTTTCTTGGGGGTCGCTTTGCTCCGCCCCGCTGCCCCGCGGCTCTTGGTCCGCGTTGCCATCTGCCCATACGATACCCGAGGATGGCGCAGATTTGAACCACCCTTTGCGCGATTCGTCGCGCGAAGAGTCACAAACGTGTGATTCCAAGGATTTCGTGCTCTCCGCCGAGTGACTCATCTCGGCATCGAGCACCAGATTCCGCGGGGCGATGTCTGCCGGCAGTTGCCGGTATCCTGTCCCCCATGACCGATTTCACATCCCCACTTCGTGCACTCCTCGCCGCCGGCGAGTGGAGGGCGGCAGATCACGAGACACGCCGTCTCCTGATCGCCGATGCCGACGTTGGTGGGTACGTTGGTCTCGATCCGGACGAGGCATCCGCGGTGGACTGCGACCTCATCCGAGCGATCGACGTCGCCTGGCGCGAGGCATCGAACGATCGCTTCGGCTTCACGGCGCAGGCGAACGCGTTGAGAGACGCTCGGGATCGAGGGCTACCGCGCTCCGACACGTGGAGGGCCTTCGGGCGATCGGTGGGTTGGGTCGACGGCCGCGAGTGGCTCGAAGAAGATGGCATCCGCTATGTGGCAGATGCACCGGCCGGCCATCTCCCCTGGCTCCCTGGAACGACGACGGCTGTTAACACCGGGCGCATCTACGAGGGCTTCTTCCTCTTCTACGGCCGATTCGCGAACTGCCCCGAGTAGGCGTCCCCTACGAACGGGCGGACGACGCGATCTCCGCAACGTCGAACTCGATACCCGTGGCGTCCTCCGAGATGCTCCACATTGTTCGCATGTTCTCCGGTCGATTGCGCAACCCGGTAATCGGCCAACGCACCGGCGATCCCGCATTGACCCATCGCGGTGCGTACAACTCACCGCCGCGTGCTCCCAGGTCGGTCGCTGCCCGGAGTTGCGACAAGGCGCCCCGCGATGACGACATGCCGACCCACTGGACCGTCTTGGCGGAGAATCGCTGGCTGGCTCCGCCGTGTTCGCGTGCGCTACGAGCCTGCAAATCCGTATTGGAGAATCCGGGATGAGCAACAAGGCTCGCGGCCCCAGCCCCCGCGCTATCAAGGCGTTGGTGCAACTCAAGTGCGAAGTCCATGTTGGCGATCTTGGATCGGCCGTACGCGCGCCACGGTGAGTAGTTCGCGTCCATGTTCAGGTCGTCGGGATCCAGCTTCGTCGCCGCGTGTCGGGCGGTGCTGGTGACCGTCACGATCCTGGCGCCCGGTGTGCGGATCAGCGCAGGCATGAGCTGTGCAGTGAGGGCAAAATGGCCGAGATGGTTCGTCCCGAACTGCATCTCGAATCCGTCGGCCGTCGACGCCCGACGTATCGCCATCACACCGGCGTTATTGATCAGGAGATCTATCTCCGAGTGCTCTTCGATCGTGCGCTCGGCGAATGCCTTCACGGATGCGAGCGACGCAAGATCGAGTGCTCGTAACTCGAGTCGAGCGTCAGGAATCTCTGCCTCGACGTCGGCAACGGCCCGCTCGGCCTTCTCCTGATCGCGCACCCCCATCACGACGAGGGCGCCCCTCCTGGCGAGCTCACGGGCCGTCTCGAGTCCGAGCCCGCCGTTCGCCCCAGTGACCACAGCGACGCGGCCGCCCTGATGGGGAATGTCGGCAGCCGTCCAACTCATGTCGTCGCTCCTCTCTCTGATCTTCGGCTGTGCAACCCCGAGATCCCGGAAGTCACGGGACCGGTATGGGACCGCGATCAGACATTGATAACGATTGGAAACACGACCGGACGCCGCTTCATTCTCGCCTGAACCGCTTTGCGAGCCGCGTTCCTCATTCGGCTCCGGAGTGCATCTGGGTCGAGCGGACGCTCGAGCGTTTCGATGCCCTGGAGAACGCGCTCCTGAACGGCATCATGGAGCACCTTCGAGTCTCCGGTAACACCGTGGCTGTCGACGTCGGGACCGAACACGATATCGCCCTTCCTGCCGTCGATGCCGATCGTGATGAGGATCACGCCATCGTCGGCGAGATGCCGGCGATCGCGCAGAATCGCTGCGTCTTCTCCGACCTCCAGACCATCCACGTAGACGTAGCTCGAAGATACGGCGCCTCGTTCGATTCGCAGGTCTCCCTCCTCAAGCACCACGACGTCCCCGTCTGAACAGACCTCGACCTCGGAAATTCCGACGGATCGGCCGATTCCGGCGTTCGCGAACATGTGCCGGTGCTCACCGTGAACGGGCACGAGGGCCTGCGGCTTCACGACGTTGTAGAGAACTTTCAGCTCTTCTGCTGCAGCGTGCCCCGAGACGTGGACGTGCGTGTTGAGACCGTGATGGACCGTGACGCCGATGCGAGCAAGGTTGTTGATGACTCGCGAGACACGCTTCTCGTTGCCGGGGATCGGCGTTGCCGAGAGGATCACGGTATCGGTTGGATCGAGGTTGATCGATCGATGCTCTCCCGCTGCCATGAGCGACAGAGCCGCGAACGGCTCCCCCTGGCTTCCCGTCGAGATGACCGCCGTCTTCTCCGGCGGCAAGTTCAGCAATTCCTTGAGTTCGACGAGACTGTCGGCGGGAATGCTAAGTTGCCCGATCTCGGCGGCGATTTCACTGATGCGCAGCATCGACCTGCCGATAAAAGCGATCTTCCTGCCGTCGGCGACCGCGGCGTCGATCGACTGCTGGACACGGTGGAGATGGCTCGCGAAACAGGCGATGATGACCCGTCCGTCAGCCTCGTGAACGAGTTCGACGAGCCGTGCACCGACCGTCTTCTCGGACTCGACAACTCCGGCCCGCTCGGCATTCGTTGAATCGGCGAGGAGGAGCCGCACCCCTCGGCGACCGAAACCGGCGAAGCTCTGGAGGTCGGTCGTCACGCTATCGATCGGCGTCGGATCGAGTTTGAAGTCACCGGTGTGGACGATGATGCCCTCAGGAGTTTCGAACGCGATACCAGTGGCATCCGGTACCGAGTGCGTAACCGGAATGAACGCGAAGCGGAAGTTGCCTTGTTCCACCCATGTGCCGGTCTCGATGACGCGCATGTCCGCTTCGACGCCCAACTCCGAGATACGAGACTCGGCGAGTGCGATCGTCAGCGGTGTGCCGTACACGGGGACGTTCCGCTCCCGCAGCAGATAGCCGAGGGAACCGATGTGGTCTTCGTGGCCGTGGGTGAGAGCGACGAACGAGAGAGCGTCGCCGCGCTTGAGCACCGACGAGAAGTCGGGGAGAACAAGATCGACGCCGAGCATGTCCTCTTCAGGGAACATGAGGCCGGCGTCAATCATCGCGATCTCGCCGTTGATTTCGATCGTCGCGCAGTTTCTCCCGATCTCTCCGAGACCGCCGTGGAATGCGACCCGGACGCTCACGCCTCGCTCAATGCTGCGAGTGCCTGTTCGACGGCGGCTCGCGTGTCGGCCGATGCCGGGATCAATGGGAGTCGTGGTTCACCGACCGGATCCCATGCGAGATCGAGGCCGGCCTTGAGTGGCATGGGGTTCGGCTCGAGGAACAATGCCTCGTTCAAGGGCGCCAGAGCGGCGTTGAGCCGATCCGCATCTTCATCATCCCCGGAGACCGCTGCTTCCACCATGGCCTTGATCGTGTCACCGGCAAGGTGAGCAGCGACAGACACAACGCCCACACCGCCGGCGCGAATGATCTCTCTCGTGTGGCCGTCGGATCCGGAGTACACGGCGAAACCCTCTGGTAGCGCTTCGATCTGGCGCTTCGTGAACTCGAGATCGTCGACGGCATCCTTCACCGCCACGATCCTGTCGTGGTCGGCGAGACGGACGAGCGTTTCGATCTCGATCAGTTGGCAGGTTCGGCCCGGGATGTTGTAGAGAAGAACCGGCAGGTCCGTGGCGTCGGCGATCGCCGAGAAGTGCCTGGCGATCCCTTCCTGGGGCGGCTTCGAGTAGTAGGGAGTCACCGCCATCACGCCGTGGACGCCGGACTCGGCTGCCCGCTCGGTGAGTTCGACCGACTCCCGGGTGTCGTAGGTGCCGGTTCCTGCGACCACCGTGATGCGATCGCCAACGGCATCGACGGCTGCCTTGAACAGGGCCACTTTCTCGACCTTTGAAAGCGTCGGGGATTCGCCCGTAGTGCCGCCAACGACGATGCCATCCGAGCCGTGTTTGGCAAGATGCCGGGTCAACCTCCAGAAGGTGCCGTAGTCGATGGATCCGTCGTCGCCGAAGGGTGTGATCACGGCGGTCAGGACCTGGCCAAAGGGTGCATTGGGTCTGGTCTCCATGGCCGCGACGGTAGCAGGAGACCCCCCAGTATTCTCTTCTCTATGACCTCTCCCAGCGACTTTGTGAAAGACGTCGACACCACCAACTTCCCTCAGGTCGTGCTGCAACGCAGCCGCGAGGTGCCCGTCGTCGTGGACTTCTGGGCGACCTGGTGTCAGCCCTGCCTGATCCTCGGGCCAATTCTCGAGAAGGTCGCGGCGGACGCTGCCGGTTCGTTCGAACTCGTCAGGGTCGACGTTGACTCCAACCAGGAGCTTGCTGCCCAGTACGGCGTGCAGGGGATCCCGATGGTCGTCGCATTCCGGGACGGCAAGATCGCCGACACGTTCACAGGTGCGCTCCCCGAGCCGGCTGTTCGTCAGTGGATCGAGGGCATCCTCCCCACCGAGCTGGACCTCATGGTCGATCAAGCCCGGACCGCGCTGGTTGCGGACGACGCCGTTGCTGCCGAACACATCTTCCGCCAGGTGCTCGAACAGCAGTCGGACCACTCCGAGGCAGGGGCGAGCCTTGCCTCCATGCTCATCGAGCGCGGTGAGACCGACGAGGCGATGATCGTGCTCGGCCGCCTCACACCCGACTCAGAAGTTGACCGTCTCCAGTCGGCCGCCCGATTGAAAGCATCCAGCGGGCAAGACCTGTCCGACCTCGAAGCGAAACTTGCGGTTGACGATTCGAACGAGGACGCGCGACTCGATCTCGCGAAGGCTCTCGCCGCCCGGAGCGAGTTCGAACCGGCGCTCGACCACCACCTCGCCGTCGTTCGAGCGAAGGGGCCGAAGAAGGACGAAGCGCGGATTGCGATGCTCGACATCTTTGGAGTCCTCGGCGATGAGCACCCCTTGACCCAGGTGTACCGAAGGCAGCTGGCGACCGCTCTGTTTTGATCCGGTAGTCGGTAGTCCGTGAAGAGAGTGTTTGATCTCCTCAGATTCCGAGCACACGCTCGAGGCCGACCGTTACCGGTTCGTCGAGATCTTGGACTGCGCGGACGGCGGCGAGTACTCCAGGCATGAAGGCCGTGCGGTCGGTGGTGTCGTGGCGGATCGTGAGCATCTCTCCCGTGCCGCCGAACAGCACTTGCTGGTGTGCCACAAGCCCGGGTAGCCGGACTGCGTGCACCGGCACACTTGCGACGTCGGCGCCTCGGGCGCCAGGAAGCAATTCTGTCGACTCGACGGCGCGGCTCTGAGGCGCAACGGCGGCGACTCTCTCGGCGGTTGCGATCGCTGTTCCCGACGGTGCATCGACCTTGCGGTCGTGGTGCAACTCGATGACCTCTGCTGCCGCGAAGTGAGGGGCCGCGATCTCGGCGAGACGCATCATCACAACGGCGCCGATCGAGAAGTTCGGCACGACGAGGCAGTTCGGAGGACCACTCCCCCACTGACTTCGGAGTCGAGCGACACGATCGGCATCGAATCCCGATGTCCCGACAACGGCGCTCATCCCGAGAGATCGCCAGAACGAGAGGTTCTCCATCACGACGTCGGGTTCGGTGAACTCAACGACGACATCGGCGCCGACGATCGATGCTGGATCGTCAATGATCCGCTGGCCGGCAACCGTCGCCCCTGCGTGATTCGGGTCGTAAAGCTGCCCGAGTTCTAGATCTGGGCTCGCAGCGACGGTCTCCGCCACGAGGCTGCCCATCCGGCCCCCTGCACCAGACACGCTGACGATCATCGAACGAACTCCTCAAGATCGGACTCTTCGAATGGCCCGGTCGCTCCGATGACGTAGGGCCCTCCGTAGGCGGCGCGGGAGACGGCGATCACGTCGGTGAGGGTGACGGCGTCGACCTTGGCGACGATCTCGTCGACCGACCGGTGTTCGAGTCCGGTGATCTCGTTGCGGCCGAGTCGGTTCATGCGTCCGTCGGCGTCCTCGAGCGAGATGGCGAGGGCTCCTTGCACATGGCCCTTCGCTCGCTTGAGTTCCTCTTCCGTGATGCCGTGCTCCATCAACCGGTCGAGTTCCCCGCGAACGAGTTTCAGCACCTCGGCAGTCTGCGACGGCGTCGTCCCAACGTAGATGGCATTCGACCCTGCGTCCGCGAACGGCAGCCGAAACGCGTGAACCGCATAGGCGAGTCCCCGCATCTCCCGGATCTCGTGGAACAGCCTGCTGGACATGCCGCCA
>CAXMQQ010000048.1:0-4645 GCA_964195545.1 uncultured Acidimicrobiia bacterium
GGCGCAGAGTTGATCACCGCAGCGGAGGTGGCGGCCGTTCGGTCCGACGAGACGGTGAAGACGCTGGTCATGACGGACGGCACTGAACTGAAGTCCCGGGCGCTCCTGATCGCCAGTGGCATGACGGTCCGCAGGCTCGACATCCCCGGCTACTCACGCTTCGAGGGTGCGGGCGTGTACTACGGAGCGGCCGCCACCGAAGCCTCGACCTACCGGGACCGCCACGTCTACATCATCGGCGGTGCGAACTCGGCAGGGCAGGCAGCGGTGATGTTCTCGAAGACATCATCCAAGGTCACCATGGTCGTTCGGTCGAACGATCTCCGGCTGAAGATGTCGCAGTACCTCGTCGACCAGATCGCAGCGATCGACAACATCGAGGTGCTGGTCAGCCGGCGGGTGATCGAAGTCGCGGGTTCCGAACACGTCGAGGAGATCCGACTCGAGACCGTCGACACCGGAGAAGTCGAGACGCGTGAAGCGTCCGCATTGTTCGTCTTCGTTGGGGCCGTGCCCCACTCCGCATTTCTGGAGAACACCGTGGCCATGAACGACCGCGGTTTCATCTACACGGGATCCGACGTCACGACGTTCACCAGCGACTGGTCACTGAGTAGAGATCCGTTCCCGCTGGAGACCTCCGCACCAGGTGTGTTCGCCTCGGGCGACGTCAGAGAAGGCGCCGTTCGCCGTGTCGCATCGGCCGTCGGCGAAGGCTCGGTCGCCGTCACGATGGTTCACCAGTACCTCGATACAGTGTGAGTACCTTCGATCTCCGTTCCGTCGAGCTCCTCTCCGGTCTGGATGACGACGCTGTAGACCGATTGGCGAAGACCGTCTGGACGTGCTCCTTCGTTCAGGGGGAAACGCTGTTCAACGAGGGAGACCCTGGCGACACTGCATACATCGTGATATCAGGAGAGATCGAGATCCTCAAGGTCTCGGGCGATCAGTCGGTGCGCATCGCCGTCTCCGGACCCGGCGTGATCGTCGGCGAGATGTCGCTCCTGACCGGCGAGCCCCGCAATGCCACCGCTCGTGCGCTGGTCGATACGGAACTCGTGTTCATTCCCAAGGTAGCCCTCGACACGCTCCTCGAGTCCGATGTACAGGCAGTGCGTGCGCTCTTCGACGTGTTCATCTCGCGATGGAGAGAGCAACAGTCCAGGCTTCGTCAGTCCGAACGGATGGCCCAGATTGGTGTGTTAACGGCAGGTCTCGCCCACGAGATGAACAATCCTGCCGCAGCCGTAACGCGAGGTTCCACACTCCTGCCGGCTGCGATTAGCCGGCGAGCGGATGCCGACGCAGCTCTTCCTTCAGACATCGAACTCCCAACGGCCTCCCTTCGCGACGAGGTCCTGAGTCCGATCGATCGAGCCGAGGTTGAGGACGATCTGGAGATCATCCTCGACCGACTCGGCGTCGCCGACGCGTGGCGCGCAACTCCCGTCCTCGCCGACGCCGGATACAGGGCGATCGATCTCACTGGGGTCGATCCCACCATGGGCGATCTTATCGTCGCGGCCCTCGCCGCCCGGGCCGAAGTCGATGATCTCGTGGCAGAGGTTGCTGAAGGATCGAAGCGACTCAGCGAACTCGTTGGGGCGCTCAAATCGTACTCCTACCTCGATCAGGCTCCGGTGCAAGACGTCGACATCGCCAAGGGCATCGACGACACGCTGCTCATCTTGAAGTCGAAGACGTCCGGCATCACGGTGGTCCGCTCCTTCGACCCCGATCTCCCAAGGATCACCGCTCATGGCAGTCGCCTCAACCAGGTGTGGACCAATCTGATCGACAACGCATCGGATGCGATCCACGAGGCGGGGGTAGACGACGGGCAGATCGTCGTGACGACGTCGCTCGAGGATGGCTGGATCGTGGTGCAGGTCGAGAACAACGGCCCGGAGATTCCTCCTGCGGTCAAGGACCGCATCTTCGAGGCATTCTTCACCACGAAGGAACCCGGCAAAGGAACCGGTCTCGGCCTCGACACGGTCTACGACGTGGTCGCTAACCAGCACAAAGGAACGATCGAAGTCGACTCATCCCCCGAAAGGACGATCTTCACCGTGAAGATCCCGGTCACCCAAACCTGATCTCTCCCTGCCTGATCTCGGCGCCCTCTTCTTCCCCCTCAGAGGGTGGTGGCAGGGACGTAGCCGCTAACGGAGGGGGTCAAGTTGTGATCCGTGAGCTGCGACCTACGGACATCGTCACCCGACAACCTCGATCTCGCATCTCGGTGCGTTCGCAGAGGCAAGCCGCCGATCGATGACCCGCCGCCCACGTCGCTGAGGCTGAAGAAGAGGACCTGACACGATCGATTACCTGGACCGGTATCTGGGACGAGTAACTCGAACCGTCAACCGCCTTCCTGCGCCGCGGCCCCGTCCCATTCGAGGAACCATTCCGCGTAGTGGCCCGGCCACGAACCCTCGAGCTTCTCGGACCTGATGCGCCCGTCGGCACGCATGAGCCATCCCTCGACGGTATCGACCGACGGATCGGATTCGAGCAGAGGAAGAAGTTGCCCATACATCCACTCGGCATACCACCGGGCCCAGCCCGCGTTCGGTCCGCCGTAGACGGCGTGATGGGCACGAGCGGCGGCTCCGAACAGGTGGCGAAGATCGGTCTGACGGGTCTGATCATCCATAGATGCAAACGTACCGAAGGAACGACTCGTGTCAACCGGGACTTCCCGGCGAGCGGTCAGCCTTCGTGGGCTGAGGTCTCCACGTGGGCGATAGCAGGCAGCCCTTTCGGAACGCACGCTCCCGGCTCGTGGGATGCAGTGCCTTCGAAATAGTCCGCCGGATCCTTGAGGCGACGAGCAACCCACACGATGGGCGCAGCGACGAGCGTGATGGCTCCGCCGACGACGTAGGCAGCGGAGTAGGAACCGCGTTCGGCGTAGACCCCGAGCCCTGCCTGGCCCCCCACCGCACCGATGCCCGAGATCATGGAATCGAACGAGACAACGGTGGCCCGCTCCGCAGATGGCACGATGCCGTGGACGAAGGCTTGACGGACCGGCATCTGCACGCCCATTGCGACCGACGCAAGGAGGAGGAAGCCGAGAGCGACAGGGAAGTTGCCAGCCAATCCGACCCCGATGGATCCGGCGGAGAATACGAACGCCGTCCACATCAGAATCGTTGTCCTCCGACCACAGAATCGGGTGAAGAACTGCACGAGGCTGTTCCCGATGATCATTGCGATCGAGAGCAGTGCCGCAACCACACCGGCTACCCACACGGCGTCGCGGTCCAGCAGTTCGAGGAAGTAGGGCTGCCATGCGTACCAGGCCCAGAAGAAGAACCCGCCCTGGACAGCGCCTGCGATCATGATCAGTCGGAGCGGGCGGGACCCCCAGCCGTGCCGGATTCCTGACTTCGCTACTGCCGTGGCCTCGGCAGGGAGCGTGCGGAGCGTGACGGGTCTCGGCTGGAATCCGATGTCGTGCATCCCGAAGAAGGCGAGGATGAGAAGAGCGACCAGCAGACCCGAGCGGACAAGGAACGGGATCGCGAGATCGACCTGACCAAGGAACCCGCCCCCGATCGTGCCGATGAGCATCGCAACACCACCGACAATCTGGCCGGTTGAGAAGACCTGGTCCATGTCACCGTCGTACCCGAGCTCCCTCACCCCGTCGACGAGCCACGCCTCCATTGCCCCTGAGTAGAAGGTGTAGCCGAGGCCCATGAACACCGAGACGATGGCGAAGGCAATGAATCCGCTCCCCATCTGAGCAAGTCCAACGTAGGCAAGCGTCGAGGCCGCAAGAACTACAAGCGAGAGCAGGAACGACGCCCTTCGGCCGATTGTGTCGGCAACGACTCCGGTCGGGATCTCGAAGAGCACCGTCCCGACGGAGAACGCGGCGTTGGCGATGAACACTTCGGCGATCGAGAGACCGGCGTCGAGGAGGAAGAGCGTGTTGATGCCCCAGATGATCGAAGCAGCGAGCGTGTAGATGCCGGCATATGTGTAGTAACGCCGAACGAGAGCAGCTGCCGCTGTCGGCATCGTGGGGGTCGTCGCCATTGGTTCAGCCTACGCGCGACCCAGCTTCTCCGGGTCTACTTGGAAGATCAGCGGACAAGCGTTGCCGGGAGGGGTCAGACGGTTCCCTTCAACTGCGGGCCTTGACCCCCTCCTCCGCCCTGCGGGCGGCACCTCCCCCTGAACCTCAATCCACGGAGTCCTGGATCCGGATCTGTCCGGAGTCCTTGGCAGAGAAGGCTTCCCGCGGCTCCGAGGGCACAGCGAATTCGTGGCTGCACCAGCGGTGGCGAAAGCCGCCGTCTGACTGAGAAAGCCGCCGATTCTCCACCGGGAAACCGTGGATTGAGGCTGAAGGGGAGGAAGCGAACCGGTCGCCGCCGGTGCGACGCGCCGCATCGCTCACCCATTTCTCTGATCCTTGACTGTCAGGTTGGTCCCTGATCCTGGGGTAGTACATGCCGGGAAGAATGTTGACCGCTGCACCTCCGACGAGAACGCTCGCTACTCGCAACGATCGCGGATACCGAACCAATCCGAGGAGATATCCATGCGCGTCGGCGTGAGGGCGGCCTTGGTCGATGGCCACATCATCGAGGGTGACATCGCTATCGACAACGGCGTCGTCGAT
>CAXMQQ010000049.1:0-20759 GCA_964195545.1 uncultured Acidimicrobiia bacterium
ACGATGATCTCGGTTTCAAAGCCAAACGTGTTGCGGATCGCGGTGACTTCATCGACGAAGTGAGTGACCTCCTCGCCGTTGCTCTCCTTCCATCCGATGAACGGGGATACATAGGCCGCACCCATCCGCATCGCCTGCAGCGCCTGCGCCGCCGAGAAGACGAGTGTCAGATTCGACTTGATGTCCGCGGCGGCGAGTTCGAAAACCGCCTTGAAGCCCGGCTCGGTTGCAGGCAGCTTGATGACAAAGTTGGGCGACATGGCGGCAAGCTTCTTGCCCTCCTTGACCATCTCGGTCCAGTCGTCGAGATGGGGATTGACCTCAACGGAAATTGGCTTGTCTGTTCCCGCAAAGATCTCGGCGATCTCGGTAATCACCGTCATGAAAGGCTTGCCGGATACCTGAACATGACGCGGGTTGGTGGTGACACCGTCGATGTCCCACATCTCCAGCGCGTGCTCGATCTCGTCGGTCATTGCGCTGTCTAGAAAGAACTTCATCTCATCTCCGTAGCTTGGCTAGTGGTTGTCGAGGGTCCTCTTTACGTTCTCTACCGTCACGTCGCTCACCCGCTCGTTCGACTCGGTAGTCAGACCGGCGATGTGCGGGGTGAGAACCACGTTGTCGAGGTCGGCGAACATCTCAGCTGCGGTTGCGGTGAGGGGCTCGGTTTCGAACACGTCGAGTGCCGCGCCCGCAATCTGCCCGTTGCGGATGGCGGCAGCGAGAGCGGCGTCGTCAACGATCCCGCCGCGGGAAGTGTTGACGATGATGGCGCCCGATCTCATGGTGCCGAGGCTATCTGCGTTGATGAGGTGCCGGGTGGAATCTGTGAGCGGAACATGAAGGCTGATCGCATCGGACCGGGCCAATAGGTCGGCGAGATTGTCGACGTGGGTGACACCGGTCCACGCCGGATCATCAGCCGTCAAGAACGGATCGAAGGCGGCCACCGTCATGCCAAAGGCGGTGGCGCGTTCCGCCACTAGTCGGGCAATACCGCCCAGACCGACCAGCCCCAACGTCTTGCCGCTGGTCTCACGTCCCTGGAGCGCTCCACGCGGCCACGCCCCATCGACCATCCGATCCCGTGCCTGATAGGCGCCGCGGAACAACATCATCACCGATGCGATCACATACTCGGCGACTGCTCTGGCATTGGCGCCCGTAGCCGGGTGGACCGCGATGCCTCGCCGCTGGCAGGCACCCATGTCGATGTTGTCCAGCCCAACTCCGAGTCGTCCCACCACTCGCAGCCGGGGTGCGGCCGTCAGTAACTCGTCATCTACCTCGGTGCGGTTGCGCACGATGATCGCTTCGGCGTCTGCCACTGCAGCCAGAAGCGCGGATCGCTCATCTACTAGCTCGGGACCAAACAGGACCTCGTGCTCTGCCCGCAATGGAGCGAGCGCAGCTTCGTTCATGAATTCAGATACAACAACCAGTGGCATCGTCACCTCGTCAAGTTTGTCGCGTCCCATCAATGGGACCGGTTCCGTTTCCGATACTGAAGGATTTCAGTTGCTCAGTTTCTTGGGAACCCGGAGTCTTCGACTCAAGGTTGAAAGACTAGTACCGAACGTATTCGGGACGAATTCCTAAGTTGAACCAGCGATCGAGGGGCCTTCGCGCCCGCGCACTTCAGCAACTCGCATGTCGTGGGATCCGTCCGGTCGCGTGTACTCGAAGTACACGAAGGTCGAGCCGCGTGCGGGCACAGCACAGGCGTAGCGGACGCCACCGTCGGGGGCGCTCACCCACCTCTCCGTCGATCGCTCGAACACCCGCCCGTCCGGTGACGCGGCGATCCCGGCGTGCTCCTCGTAGTTGTCGTAGAACGTCCGGCCCCCGTCGTACGTTGCGAGATAGCCGTCGCCCCATGCGATGACCGAGTTGAGACGCGCCCGTCGGCCGTTCCACGAGTCGTCGCACGGGGCCTCGAACACGTACTCGATCGTCGGGAAGTACATCCCGTCCTCCGATGTGGTGAGCACGGTCGCGTCGAGTGGACCGGCATGAACGACGTTCCCATCGACCACTGGTCCGGTTCTCGGCGGAACGGCGGCATACAGCCACGTCTGGCCATCGACGAAGGTCACAAACGGGTCCTTGATCCACGGGATGCCGTAGTCGAGCGGCCACAGCACGGTTCGCCGGCCTTGGACGTCGAGATCTTCGATGCGACCCGCACGAAGCACATCGATGCGCCATGTCGACGTGCCGCGCATCTCATACGACACGTAGCAACGCCACTCGTCCCCTGCTCGAACGCAGTGCCCCTCTTCGACGGAGTTCGCGGCGAAGTCGTCCTTCGTGGCGGTCCACACGTCGGTGAACACAACGCCGTCCTCGCTCACCGCGATGCCACATACACCGGCCCGACCGTGTTCGAGCGGTCGTCGCTCGCGATAGAACAGCGCGAACACACCGGAGACCGGATCAAAGCTGACCTTGCCTCCAACCCAGTTTCCGTAGCCGACTCCCTGCGGACTCCGAACGACAGTGGCAGCGGACGAATCGAAGTGGAGTACGCGGTGGAGATCAGTCATACCGGGCACTCTACGGGTACTACCCCTTCACAGAACCGGCGGTGATCCCTCGGACGAAGAACCGCTGCAGAGTGAAGAACATCACCATCGGAACGACCGTGATGATGAACGCACCGGCGGTCAGCAAGTTCTCGCGCAAGCCGAACTCACCGGCGAGCGACGCAATCACCACTGTTGCCGGCAGCGCCTCCCGGTTGCCTCCGATCATCGTCAGGGCGATCAGATAGTCGTTCCAGGTCCACAGGAACTGGAAGATCGTGAAGGCGGCGAGGACCGGAACGGAGAGCGGAATCACGAGGCGCCAGAAGATGGTGAAGTGGTCTGCACCATCGATGCGTGCCGACTCGAAGATGTCGCGGGGGAGTCCGGCGATGTAATTGTAGAGCAAGAAGATCGCGAACGGTAGAGCGAAGCCGGTGTGGGTCAGCCAGACCGCAGGGATCGTCCCTGCGAGATCCAGGTCGGGGAAGATCGTGATCGTCTTCTCGATCAGCGGAAGTGTGAGATGGGCGCCGCCGGAGTACATCTGGAGCAGCGGAATCAGCGCAACCTGTGACGGAACGGCGAGCAATGCCACCACGGCAATGAACAACCAGTTCCGACCCTTGAAGTCGATCCATGCGAAGGCGTAGGCCGCGAATGCAGCGATGGCGATCGGAATGATCGTTGCCACCACCGAGATTGCCATCGAGTTCAGAAGCCCGTTCGCCACGCCACCGGTTGCTTCGGAGCCGAGTACGTCCGAATAGTTCTGGAAGCTGAGACCACCGTAACCGTTCGCAGAGTCTTGCCAGAACAACCACCAGCCGGAGCCCCGCTGCGCATCGGACGTACGGAACGAGTTGATGAACAACCCGAGGGTCGGAATCGTCCAGACGACAACGAACAACCACAGAATCCAGCTCGGAATGCCACCGAGGAATCCTCGCAGCCGAGCGCCGAGCGCCTCCGGATTCGGACCAACTGCAGTACGCACCTTCGTCGGTTTCGTATCGGTGGTGGTCATCAGCTGGCCGCCCTCTGTCGTTGGATGCGTCGCACATTCAGCCACATGATCGGGAGCACAGCGAGGAAGAGCACAATGGCGATCGCCGAACCCATACCGAAGTCGAGTTCAGTGAAAGCTCGCTGCCACATCTCATTTGCCAGCACCTGCGTGTCGAAGTTGCCGTTCGTCATGACCTTTGGAACGTCGAAGACCTTGAGCACCACGACGATCATCGTGGTGACCACAACACCGATCGTCGGAGCAATCTGCGGGATCGTGAGCTTCCAGAAGACCTGGGATTCGGTCGCTCCGTCAATGTGAGCCGCCTCGATGAGTTCGCTCGGCACCGCCTTGATGGCAGCCGAGAGAATGACCATCGCGAAACCGGTCTGGATCCAGATGAATACGATCATCAGCCAGAAGTTGTTGAACGGCGACTCCGTGAGAAACAGAATTGGCTGGGCGATGGTGTCACCGGTCGCTTCGATCACCTGGAAGCCGCCGAGTCCGGGACCGAGGAATCGGTAGATCAGCCAGACGATCGGCAGAGCGAAGACGAAAGCGCCGGCTGAGACGGCGGGCATTTTCGCGAGGCGGCCGCGCCACATGATGAAGATCGACCCCGCGAGGATCAGTCCGAGAATCACGACGATGATCGCTGTGGCGGTCGAGGAGTTGCTCCACTCGCCGACCTTGACCCAGAGGAAGTTCAAGACGCCGGTCTGGGCCTTCTGCGGTGGGCGGGCGATGTACATGAAACGCCAGATGATCGACGCTCCGACGAACGAGATAGCCATCGGCATGAAGATCAAGGACTTGGCGATGTTCTCGCCCTTGCTCCGATCCGCCAGAACGGCGACGGCGAGACCCATCCCGACGGCGAAGACCACAACGGCGAAGATCCACCAGAGGTTGTTCGAGATGGTCCCGCGCATGACCGAGAAGAGCGCAAAGCCCACGAGGATGACCCCGCCTGCGAAAGCGGAGAGCGAACCGCCGTTGATGCCGATGGTCTGACCCATTCGTTTCCCCGAGATTCGGGCGACGACGAAGGCAGCGATCAGGACGACGACGCCGACCCAGAGCAGTTTGCTCGTGAAGAAGTCCGTCCAGTTGCTGAGGTCGAGGATCGTGGGGTCGGTGAAGATCTCGCCGTAGTTCGTGAACCCCGTCCATACGAGTTTGGTCGGTGTCCCGGTGAGCAGCGACAACCAGATCGTACGAATGAGCGGGATGACCAGCGTCATACCAACGAAAGCAAGCGCCGGTGCGAGGAAGATGTACTTTCGTGATCCGAAAGCAATGTCAACCTTCATGACCTGATCGGGCAGCGGGAACGTCCCGACCCACGCGCCAATGCCGGCTGCGAAGATCACCGCGGCAATGACGGCCCACGCACGCGTTCCGGAACCAAGGGTCGGGAAGAACCAGGCGCCGAAAAGCCAGCCGATCGAACCCCAGAGCAGCAGGGGTCGACCGAGCACCGCTCGTCGCCCGCGTCCCACCCAGAGCAACGCCCCGATCCCCAGACCAACCGCCACCGTGACGAGGAGCGCCAGGAGTTCGACAGCTGGCAAGTACTCGGGCTTGATGGAGATGCCGACGAGTCCACCGAGGATCACGCCACCGGTTGCGCCGATCGCCAGGTGGAGGGATTGAACCGCCGTCATCGAGAGCGCAAATCCAGCAGCGGCGCCCACGATCACAGCGACCGCCGTAACAGTCACCGGCTGGTCGATGAGGCGGTTGCCCCACATCAGGCCAAATATGGCAAGCGCCGAGAGGCCTCCGATCAGTGCGCTGAAGATCGACCACCTGCGCAGAGCAAGGTCGAAGAGTCTGTTGGCACCGATGAAGACGATGGCGCTGATCCCAACAGCAGCAATGACGCCAAGAACGGTTGCTGTGATGCGACTCGCGGCGCTAGCGGCGAAGAGAACATTTCCAACCCCGGCGATCATCGATCCCATGGATCCCCTCGTCTTCTCGGTGCCGGATGGACCCTAGCAAGAAGAGAGGACCGGCACCCAACCGGTACCGGTCCTCTCAATCAGACTACGTCTGAGCTCCTCGGCTTATGGCCAGGAAGCATCGATCGTGGCAGTTGCTTCTTCGACCGTCTTGTCGCCGTTGACGGCGCTCGTGCCCTCGGTCCAGAACGAACCCGCACCAACCGCAGCCGGCATGAGGTCCGATCCGTCGAAGCGCATCACCTCGGCGTTGAGCATGATGCCAATCATCGTCTGCTCGAGCGGCAGGAACACGGAGAGGTCCATGTTCTTGTTCGCCGACAGATAGCCGCTCAGCTGACCGCTCTTGCGCGCCTGCTGCGCAATCTGACGGTTCTCGGAGTAGGCCGCCGACGCGTAGTAGTCCATGACGGCCCACACCTCGGGACTATCATCGAAGGTAGCAGCGAGGGTTCCGCCGCCGAGGACCGGCTTCGTGCCGTCGGGTCCCGCGGGGAAGTAGAACACGTCGACTCCGCCGGGTCCCGTAATAGTACCATCCGGCAGGAAGGCCGAGTAGAACGACGCCTGACGGTGCATCATGCAGTCACCATCAACGAGCGGTTGCCCGTTGTCGCCGAACGGCGTCGACGCGATGGAGCCGCCCGATGCGTACGTGTTGCCGGGTGCGTTCCACAGTTCGAGGATCTGATTCCAGATCGCCACCATCTTCGGATCGCTGAACTTCACCTCGTTCGCCACCCACTGGTCGTAGAAGTCCGCGCCTTCCAGGCGCAGCGTCATGTCCTCGACCCAGTCGGTGAACGGCCAACCGGTTGCCGGGCCGGACTCGATGCCGACGCACCACGGCGTCTGGCCGTTGGCGAGCATCTGATCGCTGAGTGCCCACAGTTCGTCGAGCGTCTCTGGGATCGCGTAGCTGTTCTCTGCGAACGCAACACTGTCGTACCAGACGAGCGACTTGATGTCAGCCTTGTTCGGAACGCCGTACTGGACACCGTCAACGTTGCCGAACGACACGAAGGCCTCCGGCCAGTTGGCGATGACCGTCGACGTCACAGCGTCGGGCAGCGGAACGATGAATCCTTCGTTGGCGAAGTCAACGATCTTGCCCGGCTGCGGGAAGATCGCGATATCCGGCGGGTTTCCGCCGGCAGCCTGCGCGTTGATCTGGTCCGAGAAGTCACGAGCGCCCGTATAGATGATCGTCATCCCGTTGGCCACGGCGAAGATGTCGAGGGCGTCCTGGTGGGCGCCTGCTTCATCGTCGGAGGACTCAGGGCCAAAGACCGTGACGGTCGTACCCTCGAGCGAGAAGGCTTCGGTGGTTTCCGTAGCTGCCGTCGTCGTGGTCTCTCCCGCGGCCGTGGTCGTGGTCTCTGCTGCCGTTGTCGTGGTCTCGTCTCCACCGGCTGCCGTTGTGGTCGTGTCGTCGGAGTCCGACGAGCAAGCCGCCGCAACAAGTGCGAAGACTACGAGCAATAAGACAGCGAGTCGGAATCGCTTCATGCGATCTCCCTTTGTCTCGACTTCATGTGCATGGTCTCGACGATCAACAGATCGTCCTCCCGGTGACCAAGCGGTCACCAAGTAGGAACCCTAATACAACAACGGTGGGGGGTGCCAAACCGCTATCGCCCTCGATGCGGTCGCCGCAGCTGAGAGTTCTCTAGAATCGCGCTATGTCGTCCACCGCCCTGCCCGGGCACCCGTCCTTCGTTACGCACCTCAAGTGCGCTTACACCGGAGCGCAGTTCGAACCCGATCGGCTCTACGGACTCTCGCCGGCGGGGAAACCCCTGCCGGTCAAGTACGCCTCGACGGCATCGTCAACGCGATGACCAGAGAAGCCCTCGCGTCGCGCGAGCCCGGCATGTGGCGGTACCGCGGGAACCTGCCGGTGCGCCGCACCGAAGATATCGTCTCACTCGGTGAGTCCGAGACCCCGCTGGTCTCGCTACCCCGCCTGTCCGAAGAACTGGGAACCGCGGCGACCCTCGTCAAAGACGAAGGTCGCCTCCCGACCGGTACGTTCAAGGCCAGAGGGCTCCTCGACCTGTGTATGTTCTCCGACGGTTCGAAGAACGAGCAGGAACTCGCGGTCACCGGCGACACCGGCAAGGTCGAGCTCCAGGTGCAAGACGACCAGTGATACTCGACGAGGTGATGGGTAGTAGATCAGTAGATCAGTGCTGCAAGCGGTCAGCTACGAGCCACCAGCAGGACCCGGACCAACCGCCACGTACCGATTGCTGACTACCACGCCGCTATCGGCTTGACCTCACCCTCGGCCACCAGGGGCCGAGCTTGGAATCGACGAATCCGGACCAGGCGTCGGTCATGGATCCGAGAGGGTCCTCTCGATCCGCGAATTCGTCCCAAGCGAGCGGTTCTCCGATCCAAATACGAACTGCCGTCCGATGGATCCCCCGGTTGGCAGGTCCGAGTGTGCGTTCCGTTCCATGGATGGCCACCGGGAGCAGCGGCGCACCTCCCATCCACGCCAACCATGCGGCTCCACGCTTCGGTTCCGTCTCTCCCCAGTACTCGACTCGCCGACCCTCAGGGAACACCCCGACGGTGCCATTGCGTCGCAGATGTTGGACCGCTTCTTCGAGAGCCCTGAGTGGTACTCCGTCTCGATCGGTCGGGATCGCACCGAAGAATCCAGTGACAAGGTCGAAGGTCAGATGATTGCCAAACAACTCGTCGACGGCGATGAACCGAACGAGCCGGCCGACGGCGTTCACGACGAGCGGAGGGTCAAGATGTGACAGATGGTTGGCCGCGACCACCAGCGGTCCTTGCTTCGGGATGCTCTCCGTGCCGCTGACCTCGAAGTCGAGGAGTCCACGAGCGGCGATCCGTGTCGGGATGTTCACGATGCGCGTCGCGAGCTCCGACGGAATCCGTCGGACGCTACGCACGGCCGGAGAGTTCTGCGAAGAGGTTCGCAAAGGCGAGCTGTGGACGCTGGTTGGCCGCCAACGATTCGATGGCGGAGAGAACCCGTTCGACACCGACGACAGCCTGCCTCGGGGTCATCGACGAGAGGGCGGCGATCCGAACGTCGGTATTCCGGACCGGCACGCCGAACTGCGCGGCGGCGACATCGCGATAGAAGGAAGCGAGGATCTCGAGGCCGGTCACGTACAAGGCATCGGTGGCTCGCTTGAGCTCCCTGGTCTGGCGATCGCGAAACGACTTCGGCGCATCGTCGCCAAGAGCATCCCGCTCATCCTGCTGCCGCTGCTTCAGTGCCGCCAGAAGTGGCTGGACCGACTCCATCGTCTCATCCGCAAGGCGGAAGGCGTCACCGGGGTGCTCGCCGAGTCTCAGCGGAATGCTCAGCCAGAGTCTCCTGTAGACCGCCACCTGGGGTTCGGTCGCAAGGGCGAGGGCAAGGCCCGGCCGACCGCCGGCGATCCGAGCGGCCTCGGTCGCCTGCTCCTCCGCTACGCCGAGGGCAACGAGACCTTCCGTGACTTCGCTCTCCGACACCCGTCCGAATACAACGGTTCGGCAGCGGCTCGCCACGGTGGATGGCAGATCGTCCTCGGTCTCCGCAACGATGACGAATACGGTTGCCGACGTCGGCTCCTCCAACGTCTTGAGAAGGGCATTGGCAGCTTCGTCATTCATCATGCCGCCCTCCTCGAAGAGGAAGAGCTTCCTGTCCGACTCGAGAGGTGTGCGGGTCGCTTGGGATACGACTCGACGAGCTTGATCGACGGTGATGGAGGCGCGGCCCTCTGGCTCGATGAGCACGAGGTCCGGATGGATTCCCGCCATGACCCGGTTGAAGCAGCCCGGGTCATCTCCGCACATCAACGCCGCAGCGAACTTGCGGGCGATCGTCGACTTCCCCACATTCGATGGGCCAACGAAGAGATAGGATTGAGCCGGGCGGTCGATCTCGCGACGCAGAAACTCAACGACGCCCCGGTGACCGATGATCCCACCGAACGAACTCACCATCGACTCCGAATCTCTCGGTATGCCTCATCGACGACGTCTTCGAGTGGACCGCCGCCATCGATGATCGTGAAGCGGTCCGGCTCGGATGCGGCCGCGGCGGCGAAGCCGTCCGCTACACGTTGCTGGAAATCGACTCCTTCATCGCCAATGCGATCACCAACGTCCTGCCGACGCAGACCCTCGGCGGGGTCGATCGCGAGGAGGATGACACGGCTCGGCCAAACACCCTCAAGGCCGGGTTCGTTGACGTTCCTCACGGCATCAATCCCGAGGCCCCGACCCGCTCCCTGATACGCGAGTGAAGAATAGACCGACCGATCGGAGAGGACCCACGCCCCCTCAGCGAGAGCCGGACCGACCACTTTGGCCGCGAGTTGTGCGCGTGCGGCAGCGAAGAGCAGCGCTTCGGTCCATGGATCGGGTTCGAGATCATGCCCGAGAAGAATCGCTCTGATGCGCTCGCCGACCGCGGTGCCGCCCGGTTCGCGAACCCGGACCACCGTTCGACCGTCTGTCTCGAGTCGCTCACCGACACGTTGGGCAATGGTCGACTTGCCTGCACCCTCGATGCCCTCGAAGGCAACATACGGAAGGCTCACATGACCTCGTTCCTCGTCCTCGGTGTTACCAGAGCCAGTCTCGCAGAGTTCTGCATCGCAAGCGTTCGAGGACCGAGGTCAGGACTCCTCGGGCTTCTTCTTGGCTGCCTTCTTTGGAGCCTTCTTCTTCGGAGCCTTCTTCGCCGTCTTCTTGGGCGCCTTCTTGCGCTTCGGTGCGGGGCCCTTTGCCCGGCGTTCCGAGAGAAGATCGATGGCGCGCTCGGCCGTGATGGTGTCGACCGAGTCGGCAACTCTCAGCGACGCGTTTGTCTCCCCATCGGTGACATAGGGTCCGAACCGCCCGTTCTTCAACACAATGGGTGTCCCGGTGTTGGGATCGTCGCCCAGCTCCTTCAACGGTGCCGCAGCCTTGCGTCCGCCACGCTTCTTCGGTTGGGAGAGCAGCGCAATCGCACCATCGAGGTCGATCGTGAAGATCTCCTCCTCCTCGTCCAGGCTGCGGGTCTCCTTCTCCCACTTCACATACGGTCCGTAGCGGCCGTTCTGAGCGGTGATCGATCTGCCGTCTTCGGGGTGCTCTCCAACCGTTCGGGGCTGCGTGAGGAGTCGGAGCGCTTCGTCGAGCGTCACAGTCTCGGTCGACATCGCCTTGAAGAGGGACGCCGTTTTCGGCTTAGTCTTCGTGTCGGGGTCGCGCTCTCCGAGTTGAACATACGGCCCGAAGCGTCCAGCTCTGGCGAGAACCGTCAGGCCGGTGTCGGGATCTTCGCCGAGCGTGCGGTCGTCGGATGGAGCATCGAGCAGTTCGATCGCTCTCTCCACGGTGAGTTCGTCGAGGGGAAGATCGTCCGGGATCGATGCCCTCTGCTCGCCCTGGACGAGGTACGGCCCGTACTGCCCGCACCGCGCCACGATCGCTGCGCCATCGGCAGCCTCGCCGATAGCAAACGAGTTGATCTCGCGTGGATCGATCGCCTCGAGAGCCCCATCCGAAACAAGAGCCTCCAGCCCTGGATGAACGCCGCTCCCCGAGTAGAAGCGTTCGAGGTAGGGAGCCATCTCCTCTTGACCGCCGGCGATCTTGTCGAGGTCCTCCTCCATGAGCGCCGTGAAGTCGTAGTCGACGTAGTCCCCGAAGTGTTGTTCGAGAAGACCGACAACGGCGAAGGCCGTGAGCGTGGGAGCCAGTGCGGACCCGTGCTTGCGGACGTAGCCGCGATCCTGGATCGTCGAGATGATCGATGCGTACGTCGATGGGCGGCCGATCCCGAGCTCTTCGAGCCTCTTGACGAGGCTGGCTTCCGTGTAGCGGGCCGGAGGCTTCGTCTCGTGCACAGTCGAGTTCATCGCGACGGCATCGAGCGCCTGGCCGTTATCCAGCTCGGGCAGATGGCTTTCCTGGTCGTCCCTCGTGGCTTCGGGATCATCGATGTCCTCGACGTAGGCTTTCAAGAATCCGGCGAACAGGATCGTGCGACCACTCGCAGAGAACTCGCAGGCTCGGCCGCTCGTTGCAGCGGTGCCGGCAAGCCGCAACTGAATGCTCTCGCCTTTCGCATCCTTCATCTGGCTTGCGACCGTGCGCTTCCAGATCAGGTCGTACAGCCGGGTCTCATCGGACATCGCACCGAATGAAGCAACAACGGCTTTGGGATCCTGGAATCGTTCACCAGCCGGTCGAATCGCCTCATGAGCTTCCTGCGCTCCCTTCGCCTTCTTGCCATAGAAGCGCGGAGAATCCGGGAGATAGTTCTCACCGAACCGTCCGGAAACGAGAGAGCGAGCAGCGCTGAGCGCAGTCCCCGACAAGCTGGTCGAGTCGGTTCTCATGTATGTGATGAACCCGCTCTCGTAGAGACGCTGGGCCGCGGACATCGTCCGGCGCGCCCCGAATCGCAGCTTGCGCCCGGCTTCCTGCTGCAGCGTTGCGGTGCGGAACGGCGCATAGGGTCGACGGGTGTACGGTTTGCTTTCCACCGATGCGACCGTGAACGGCACTTCGCCGAGCTCTGCTGCAAGGCTTGCAGCGGCATCCCGGGCGAGGACGACACGGTCCTTGCGTGGGATGCCGGCCTGATCGAAGTCCTTGCCGGTAGCTACCCGCCCGCCATCGACGGTGACGAGCTTGGCCTCGAACTCGGTGTCGTCGCCAACCGGCGTGAACATGCCGACGACGCCGGCATACTCCGCGCCAACGAATGCGAGCCGTTCCCGCTCGCGTTCAACGATGATGCGGGTCGCCGGAGATTGAACCCGTCCCGCAGAGAGACCCCGTTGGACCTTGCGCCAAAGGACCGGGGAGACCTCGTAGCCGAACAGGCGATCGAGAACGCGCCTCGCCTCCTGGGCGGCCACGACTCGTTGATCGATCTCTCTGGGATTCTCGACCGCTTCACGGATCGCATTCTCGGTGATCTCGTGGAACACCATGCGGTGAACCGGCACGGTGGGTTTCAAGACCTTCAGCAGGTGCCAGGCGATCGCCTCACCCTCCCGATCCTCATCAGTCGCGAGGTACAGAGAGTCGGCTCCCTTCATCTCCTTGCGCAGCGCTGCCACTTGCTTCTTCGAGTTGGGCGTGACTACGTACATGGGTTTGAAGCCATCGGCAATGTCGATGCCGAATCGGCTGGCCTTCCATGCGGCCTTCTTCGCTTCGGACACTTCGCCGACCTTCGTCGGGATGTCGCGAATGTGACCGACGGAGGATTCGACGACGAAATCATCTCCGAGATAGCGGCCGATGGTCTTGGCTTTCGCCGGGGACTCAACGATGACGAGGTGTTTGGGCATGAATGAGTTGCGATCTGGTAGTCGGGGAGGGCCTCAACGATGCGGGAGTATGGCCTTGTTGTCAAGACAATGACTCTCTCCCCCCGAAAGAGCGTCAGATTTCGAAGCCCGCCCGGAACCGTTCGACGACCTTGGGCCAGGTGAAGACATCCTCCACGAAGCGACGACCGGCGAGGCCCATTAGGCGAGCACCAGCCGGATCGTCGAGAAGCATCGTCAAGCCCTCGACGATGTCATCGACTGAGTGAACGACGTACCCGGTCTTGGCGGGAATCACCGTCTCCGGGGAACCACCGGAGTCTCCGGCGAGGACCGGCAGTCCGGTCGCGGCCGCCTCGAGGAATACCAACCCGAGACCCTCGACCTCCAGCCCACCCCACCGTGACTTGCACGGCATGCAGAATACATCCATCTCCCGGTAGAGCCCGGGGAGATCCGACCACGGTACGTCGACTGCGAAGCGCGCACGCACACCGAGCTTGTTGGCGAGTTTGCGAAGCTGTGCCTCTCTCCGACCTCTGCCGACGAGCAGCAGTTCGACCGGCCGCTCGAGCCTGGCAGCCGCCTCGACAAGTCGATGCTGGCCTTTACGCGGCACGAATCGCGAAACACACCCGACGACGGGAACATCGTTGTCTCCGTTGGGTGGCGGCGTGAAGGTCTCGATGTCGACACCTGCGCCGACGAAGACGACGTGCTTGCCGGTGAGTCGCCGCACCCGGTCGGCGGTAAAGCGACTGACGGCGAATCGGACGTCCGCGTCGCGCAACGCCTTCGCGACCGTCTGCCTGGCTCCCGGTGCAGCGGCCGGGAGCGTGACCTCTGCGCCGTGACTGAGTATTCCGTACGGAACCCCGAGGCGCTTGCGGAGCCGTGGACCGAGGAACGGGAGCGGATGCGGCGCCCCGAAGAGGATCGCGTCGGGAGCGAACGCCACCGCTCGTTCCTCAACCCAGCCGGCAACCTTCGGGGTCGGCCACATGAACGTCGACTTACTTCGGCTGATCCGGTCGTCGGGTTCAGCGTCCTTGTCGGCAGGGGCGATGACGTGGAAATCGTCCGGGTAGGCGTCGATGATGTTTCCGAGGTATTGCTGAATCCCGCCGGGCTTCGGCGGGTAGTCGTTCGTGATGAGCAGCAGTCGCATGGTCAGTTTCCCAGGTGCGCAGCGACGTTGTACGACGAGAGGTGCGGCTCTCCCCCCGCCCAGATGAGTTCCACGTGGGCAGTATTGCGCAGGACGGGGAGCCGATCGCGATGAGCATACGGTATCCCGAGTAGCAGGGACGCATACGCTCGCGTGGCCCCTCCGTGTGTGAAGGCTCCGACAGTTCCATCACCGCTCGACACAGCGTGCTCTGCGGCATCCGCCATCCGCTCGCCGACCCCGTGGAACGTCTCGCCGACCCGACCCCGCGGCTCGTCGTACCCGTCGATCTGTATGTGACGGAACGTTTCACCGTCGCGTTCCATGATCTCCGCCGCGTTGAGGCCTTCCCACTCGCCGAAGTCGAACTCGGCGAGGCCGTCGACGATGGTGACGGCCTTGCCCTGCTTGGCGGCCACCGGTGCGGCTGTCTCACGAGCGCGGCCCAGCGGCGACGACACGATCGCGTCGAACGGACCGGCAACATCGGCGAGCATCTCGGCCTGCCTACGACCTTGCTCGGACAGGGGAGTCTCACCTCGGCCCCACCAGCGGCCGTCGAGGTTGCCCAGCGTTTGGCCATGGCGGATCAAGCGCAATCGAGGTCCCGGTGGGCGGACGACTCCGCCGTCGAGGTGAAGGTCATCGTTGAATATCGACACTTGAACGTCGTCACCGTTGAGGCGGATGGTGGTGAGCGATACGTTCGACGGCACGAGAATCGTCGACTGATCGGAAACGCCGAGCAGCATCCCGATGATGGTCTGGATCGCCCCACCGTGGGTCACAACGGTTGCGTGATCATCATCGCCCAACCGACCAGCGAGTGTGTCGAAGGCGTTTTGGATGCGCGCCTTGAAGTCGGAGAAACGCTCCCCTCCGTCGGGTCGGAAGTCGCCTGACCCGAATCGCACGCGATCGACCTCTGGGTAGCGCTCCCTGATCTCGTCGGGCCTCAAGCCATCCCACGAGCCGAGATCGAACTCCCGCCACTCCGCAAGCGGTTCGCCTGCACCGATCACAGCGGCAGTCGCCCTGGTCCGCCCGAGATCTGACGTCACCAGGAGTCCGGTCGCGTGCCGGTCCATCCGTTGCTGGAGGCGCTCGACCTGAAGCCGCCCGCGGTCGCTCAGCGGTGAGTCGGTCTGGCCCTGCCAGATCCCAGAGATATTGCTGACCGTCTCGGCGTGCCGGACGAGTGTGATGGTGCGAGCCAGGATGCCCCCTGTATGAATCGATCGGAAGATTAGGGTGACTGAATGAGTGCGGGTTTCAGCCAGCGGAGCCGGCCGAAACCTAGAACAGCCCGTTCGACACGAACGCAGAGGCGAAGATCAGGGACACGATCGTCATCACTTTGATCACGATGTTCATCGAAGGACCGGCAGTGTCCTTGAACGGATCTCCGATGGTGTCACCGACCACGGCCGCCTTGTGCGCCTCGGAGCCCTTGCCTCCGAACGCACCGGCTTCGATGAACTTCTTCGCGTTATCCCAGGCGCCACCCGCGTTCGCCATGTAGATGGCAAGCAGAAAGCCTGAGAGCAGCGCACCGGCGAGGAACCCACCGAGCATCTCGATGTTGACGAAGCCGATGATGAGCGGCAAAGCCACTGCGAGAGAACCGGGGAGGATCATCTCTCTCAGCGAGGCGCTCGTCGAGATCTCGACGCACTTCGCGTAGTCGGGTTTCGCATCGGGATCGCCCTCGCGCAACCCGGGGATCTCCCGGAACTGGCGTCGGACCTCCTCGATCATCTGGTTGGCCGCTCTACCGACCGCTTGGATGGTCTGTGCTGCAAAGAAGTAGGGGAACATCGAGCCGAGGAAGAGTCCCACGACCACCCAGATGTTCAGGATGTCGAGATTCTCGATGATCGGTTCGCCGGCTACGTTCAACGCCTCATTGACCGACGCCATGAAAGTGAAGAACAACGCGAGAGCCGTCACGGCTGCTGATGCGATGGCGAATCCCTTCGCGACGGCCGCCGTAGTGTTCCCGACGGAGTCGAGTTCATCGGTTGCCTCGCGAACCTCAGGAGGCAGATGCGCCATCTCGGCGATTCCGCCTGCGTTGTCGGCGATCGGTCCGTAGGCATCCACAGATACGGTGATCCCGAGCGTTGCGAGGACGCCGATCGCGGCGATCGCTACGCCGTAGATGCCTCCCCCATCTACGGCCAAGTCACCCGCCCAGAAGGCAGCCCCCATGCCGAACGCAACCACGATCACCGAATACGCCGCCGACTTCATCCCCTCGGAAACACCGGCGAGAACGACCGTTGCTGGACCCGTCTGTGTCTGGCGAGCGATCTCCTTCACGACCTTGTAATGATCCGAGGTGAACCACATCGAGATGCGACCGACAAGGACCCCCACGAGGAGACCGACAAGAACGGCGACGAAGAAGCCCCACGGATTCTTCACTCCGTCGACGCCCCCGAACATCATGGGCGTGAGCACTGCGACACCGATGACGGTCAGCCCTGCTGCGGCCCACGTCCCGCGCTCGAGCGTCGCTGCGAGGCTGGCCTTGCCAGGACGCACGAGGAACGAACCGACGATCGAGGCCAACATCCCGATGGACGCGATCATCAACGGATAGAACACGGCCTGCATCGTGAAGGCCTCACCGGCCGCGCCGAATACGAGCATCGCGAATGCGATCGGTGCGATGAGAGATCCAACATAGGATTCGAACAGGTCCGCTCCCATGCCGGCGACGTCGCCGACATTGTCGCCAACGTTGTCCGCGATCGTGGCCGGGTTCCGTGGATCGTCCTCCGGAATCCCCGCTTCGACTTTGCCCACGAGGTCGGCACCAACATCGGCCGCCTTCGTATAGATACCACCGCCGACACGAGCGAACAGAGCGATCGATGACCCGCCGAGACCAATCGCCGTGACGATGGCGACCCAGTCATCGAGATCAAGAACCTCCTTGAACAACCAGATGCCGAGGGAGAAGCCGAGCAGACCGAGACCGGCGACCGTGAAGCCCATGACGGCCCCACCACGAAACGCAACCGGGAGCGCCGCAGTCGTTCCGCCCCTGCGAGCGGCTTCAGCGGTGCGAGCGTTCGCTGCGGTCGCGATTCTCATACCGATGAATCCCGCCGTAGCGGAGAGCAGCGCTCCGGAGACGTACGCGACCCCGCCCCACGGCCAACCCCACGGGAGGAGAACCATGATCAACACCGCCATCAGCGCGACGAAGACCGCTATCGCGCTGTACTCGCGTTTCAGGAACGCCATCGAACCCTGTCGGATCGCGCCCATCAACTCGACCATTCGGTCACTTCCTGGGTCGGCAGAGGTCACCTGCCGGGCATACACGAAAGCGAGTATCAGAGCTGCGATACCCATGGCAGCAGCTACATAGATCCAGAGCTCCGGCTGGTTCACGAACGCCTCCAGAATCCGTCGATGAGCAGAGTCACGGTGAGTATAGATTGTCAAATCCCCGGTCTCGCTGCCGGCACCACGAGCAAGCGATGCGCTTCCCCGGCCACCGGAGTCCATCAGGTTCACGACAATTGGCCTTACGATTGACCGCTGTGAAACGGCTCTTCCCCACCATCTCGGCAATCGTTCTCTTCGCCATCGTCGCAAGCGCCTGCACATCGGCTTCCGATGCCCCCACCGGTGAGGCTGCCGCGCCCACAACGACCGTGATCGAAGCCACCCCCACGTCGGTCCCATCAACGACAACGGCGTCTCCGCCATCGTCGACAACCACAAGCACGTCACCACTCGAAACGGTCGAGGTCACCGGCGATCTTCCAGATGATCTTCTATCCGCGATTGGCGTTCTTCTGTCATGGCAGCGTGACGACCGCAATAACCCCCCATCGCTTCCGATTGGGCTCGCCATACACCTCGATGAGCATCCCATCGATGCCCCCGGCGAGATCTCCGTCACCGGATCGATCGCATCGCTCGACGACGGCGAGATCGCCGTGGTCACTACCGACAACGGAGATGTGCTCCTGGCGGCGGATGAGGGCGACGGCTGGCAAATCGTCGGTGCCGATCCAGCCACCGGCTCGCCCTGGTACGGAGAAGAGCCAAGGATGGTCATGGTGATCGGATCCGATGCCCGTCCCGGCGAGAACCAGCAACGGCTGCGAGCCGACAGCATCCATCTCGTCACCGCCAATCCGTCGGCCGGGAACGGGACCATCCTCGGGTTCCCCAGGGACAGTTGGGTCTCAACACCGTATGGCTCGATGAAGTTCACCTCGTTGATGGCGGGGCGAGGTCCCCAGGTGATGGTCGACAAAGTCGTCGATACATGGGATCTGCCCGTCGAAGGCTACGTCGTGACCGGCTTCAGGGGCTTCGAGAACCTCATGAGAAGCATCGGCAACCTGCCAATCGATCTGCCGAGGGCTCTGCCGACACAGGCGTGGTGGGATGGATTCGGCGCAGGGAGTCAGCGGCTGAGTCCGCAGCGTACGTTGGAGTACGCGAGGACCCGCAAGGGAGTTCCCGGCGGAGATATCACCCGGTCAGCGAACCAGGGCATCGTCATGCTGGCGGTGCTCCGCGTCCTCCAGATGAACGACATCACCGATGCACCTGAGATCGTCAGCGTCCTGCTTGACCATACGTGGACCAGTCTGACGCCAACCGATCTCATCCAGTTGGCAGCCACCATCCACGTCCTGGACGTCGACGAGATCGAAAACGTGGTCCTCCCCGGCGCCCTTGGGCGGGCCGGAGCAGCCTCGGTTGTGCGTCTCACGCCGGAGGCCGATGAAATGCTCGCCGATCTCGGGGACGATGGGCTGTTGTCGGGGTAGCCGACCGAGTAGTGGAGTAGCAGAGTCAGATCTCGACCTTCGGGGCCGTTGTCGGTGGTCGGCTGTTTGCCGAATGGCCCGTGGCAGCCTGTCAGGGTGGTCGTAGCGGCGGCAGCCCTGACGCTGCTCCTGTTCGGTGGCGTATTCCTCCTGCGTGGGCCGATCACTGCACCAGATCCGGTCGTTACGGTGCCGCCAGCGACGACGCTCCCTCCTGCCACCATGCCAAAGGCGACCACCCCGACAATTACCACACCTGCTGCGGCGACGTTGATCGGAGCTGCCGTTCCGGCCTCCGCCAAGGATGCTGAAGCCAATACCGCCAAGGTCAAACTGGAGACCCACAAGACCCCCGCCGTCATCCAGGGCGGTGCAAGTTGGATCGTGATCAACTGGCGCCGTGCTGATGCCGATGCGACCGGTTTCCGCATTGCGGCCGCGTCGAAGACCGACGGTGTGGCGATCTCCTACCCGCAGAACACGGGAGACCACAGCAGCCTCATGGCGAATCACACGCTATCGAGCGACGAAGTCGACCTCACCGCTCTTCGCCTTGACGTCCCGTACGGCTCGAAGCAGATCAAGCTGGATCTCGTCGCGGCGTGAAACGACGGTGAGACGGACATCGAGAAGAAGTTCACCGTAACCGTGCCCACGTTCGCATACACCGGAGAGGACGTGGCCCTCGTTACCACTGACGCTGGCGTCGTGGCAGCGGACAACCCCTGGGTCGATGTCGATTGGAGCGGCTTGGCGCCTTCGCTCGACGGAGTGCAGATGACCGTGGATGGCCCTCCAGGCGCCGTGGTCGCCTACCCCGGAGAACGGGCGTGGTCGAGTCTGTCGTTCGATGACCGGCTGACGCAGGGAGAGACCGACGTTGCGCGATTCCGGTTGGACGCTTCCTCGCTGGCTTCGGGCGCGTATGAATTCGCTGTGGTGCTCACCTACACGCGGGGGGATCACCGTCGGAGATCTCCGGAGTCGTGAGCATCACCGTCGGGTGATAGCCCGTCACCGTCGAATGTCGGTGACGTATCGGAGAGCCTGATCAGGCCCAATCGCCGATCGTACGTCGAGCCGATCGAGGCAAGAGACGAGATCATCATCGAGTTGCGCTCGGGCTTGTGTACGAGCCGTGACCATGTGTTGCTTCATATGTCGCCGGTGATCAGTGCCATCGGAGCGAATTCGGCACGGCTCGAGGCGCGAACCGTGATGGCTCCGAGACCGATCAGCTCCACACGTCGCTCCACAACGACCTCGACAATACGAGGCCGCCAGGTGCGGTCCACCGGGCACGAGCACTTCGTCAACACGGCACCGTTCGCGTCGGCGAGGCGACGTGCTTCTGCCGCCGGGCTACCGGTCGCTCCGAACGGGCGGAATGTCACGGGTGCGGCGGCGAGCGCTGCAGCATCGGCCGCAGCCGCAGCGTGGAGTCGTCCGGAGAAGGCGATTCCTGCATCAGCCACTCCGAGAGCGAGCAGGAGCACGAGACCGGCGACGGCCAGCAGCAGCACAGCCGCCGATCCACGCTCCCCGCTCACCGCTCGACCCTCATGACAGCCTTCGCCGTGATCTCAACGCTCACCCCGCCGAGGAACGCGCCGGCCACGCGATACGGCAGCGTCACCCGGACCTCGGCAAGGCGGCCGACCACGTCGGGTCTTCGGACCGATACCCGAGCGGACGACCCGATCTCGCCGAGAGCGGCCCTCGCTGCACGCACGGCGTCAGACGGATCCGGCGACGCTGCGGCCTCCCGGGCGCCCTCGCGTGCGGCGTTGACGACCTCCATCTGGGTCCGAGCCACGAGGGCTACCTCGACAAGGCCAAGCACGAGCGCCAGCACGAGCGGTACGACAAGAGCGAACTCGACGACTGCGCTCCCTCGCTGGGTCACCCGAGAGGTGCTCCCTTCGCGACCGAAGTGACCTTCCTGAGCACGGTTGAGAAGAAGGAGGGC
>CAXMQQ010000050.1:0-14915 GCA_964195545.1 uncultured Acidimicrobiia bacterium
TCCACGAAGGTCTCGCCGCCGCCTATTCCTGTCGACGTCGAGCCGCAAGAGCACAGCGAGGGCAGCTCGGTCGGCAGTGCCGCGCACGGTTGGGTAAGAATCTCAGGTCCCCACTGAGTAGATCACCACGGATCTGACTGACCCAATCAGCTCCCTAGCCGTGAATCATTGCCAGGCTCGGCACCTCGGTCGGCACGGGAGCGATCCTCACCGGACCCGCGGCGGCGATCGCTCACCGGTTTGAAGACACGCACAGCACGTTGGCGATCCAGGCCACCAACCGGTCATGGACGACCAGCGACATTGACAACCCGACCAGCTTGATCGAGATACGCCTCGGCGATTGAGGTACGCTCGAAGTGTGGACCTTCTCGAACGAACTGCAGATCTCGAGGTTTTGGATGGCGCCTTGACAGACGCCGGACATAGCTCCGGCTCTGTTGTTCTCGTCGGCGGCGAGGCGGGTATCGGCAAAACCAGCTTGGTCCAGTCGTTTTCTCACAATCACAGCGATGATGCCCGGATCCTGTGGGGCGCGTGCGATGACCTTTCGACGCCGAGGACGCTCGGACCGTTCCACGACATGGCGTTCCAAGTGGGCGGTGTCCTGAGGGACACGCTAGCTGAAGGTACCCGCGGCGAAGTGTTCGACGCCGTCCTTGATGCGATTGCTGGTGGCAACGAGAAGACCGCTGTGATAGTTGAAGACGTCCATTGGGCCGACGGAGCCACCCTCGACGTTCTCAAGTTCCTGGGCCGACGAATTGACCGAATACCGGCGACGCTGATCCTCACGTATCGCGATGAGGAAGTGCCTGATGACCATCCCCTGATGCTCGTCGTTGGTGACCTGCCCGCCTCGGCGGTGCATCGTGTCCGTTTGGCTCCGCTGTCGGAGGCGGCCGTCGAGGCGGCCGCGACCGGATCCGCGCGTTCCGTCAAGGGTCTGTATGCCAAGACTCGAGGGAATCCATTCCTTGTCACAGAGGCGCTGATGGCTCCCGCCGGTGATGTACCTCTGAACGTTCGTGACGCAGTTCGAACCAGGGCCTCACGCTTGTCCACGACCGGCCGGGCAGTAGCCGAGTTGGTCTCAGTTGTGCCGGGTCAGACCGAGCGTTGGCTACTGGAGGAATTCTCCGACTACGGACCGGAGGCGCTCGATGAATGCCGCCAGCGCGGACTCATTGAGTTCGACAGTGTGGCTGCGTGGTACCGCCACGAGCTTGTGCGCGGTGCCATGGAGCAGTCGCTGACTCCGTCACGACGCCGAGAATTGAACGAGTTCGCGATTGAAGTCCTTGTGAGTCGAAACGCGGATATCGCCCGGATCGTTCACCATGCCCGTCAAGCCGACGACCGGGCAGCGATCGCCCGGTATGCGCCGGTGGCGGGGCGACGAGCGTCAGCTGCTGCGGCACATAGAGAGGCCCTGGCACACTTCCAGATCGCAGTCGAGCGTGGCGACGAGTTACCCACCGACAACCGAGCGCGACTACTCACGGACTATGTCATCGAGTGCTACTTCACGAACGATGCAGCTGAAGGATTGGCGGCAGCCGAACGGGCGCTCGAGCTGTGGCGAGAGCTTGGCGTCACCAATCGAGAAGGAGATCTGCTGCGGTGGATCTCTCGGCTGCACTGGTGGCTCGGGCATAGCGAGAAGGCTGTCGAGAACGGCTTGGCTGCGGTCGAGGTGCTCTCGTCGGTCCCCCGATCGAAGGAACTGGCGATGGCCTACAGCAACCTGGCGCAGATCTTCATGCTTGCCCAAGATGCCGATGCGGCAGAAGGCTGGGCGACGAGGGCGATCACCGTGGCGCGAGAGTTCGATGATCAGAACACGCTCGCCCACGCGTTGAACAACCTTGGCAGCACGAGATTGCGCGTTGGCGACACCGGGGGATATGCCCTTCTCGAAGAGAGCCTCGAAATCGCGATCAGGGAACAGTTCGACGACCACGCCGGCCGGGCGTACGCCAATCTCGGTTGGACCGCGCTCGACTACCGCCAATACGACAGAGCCGAGGTGTACATCGAGGAGGGGCTCGCGTATGCCCGGAGCAGGGAGCTTGCTGGCTCCATCTACTACATAACCGCCGAGCGCGCCCGTCTGGGTTTCGAGCGAGGTCGCTGGGCGCAAGCCGAACGGGATGCTCTCTGGGTGCTTAGTCGACCGGAGGAGCCTGGGATCACGAATATGCCTGCGCTAACCACTCTGGCCAGGCTCTTCGTCCGCCGCGGTCAGTCAGAAGCCGATCAGACTCTCGAAGAAGCGTGGCGGCTCGTCGAACCAACGGGCGAGCTCCAAAGGATCGCGCCGGTAGCAGCGGCCCGAGCCGAACTGGCCTGGCTGCGTGACGATGTGCAGGGAATCGGCCTTGCGATTGGTGACGCGTACCAACTAGCGCTGGTCGCACGACAGCCGTGGATACTCGATGAGTTCGCCTTCTGGACGTGGCGCGCTGGGCTCCCGATCGAACCGCTTGGGGGATCAGAGACGCCATACGCTCGGCAGATTGCCGGCAACTGGCGCGAAGCTGCGGATGCTTGGGCGCAGATCGGTTGCGTGTATGAGCAGGCGATCGCACTCATGGACAGCGAAGACCCGCCGCGCCTCCTCGAGGCGCTCGATATTCTCGACGGACTGGAAGCTGCGCCGGCCGCGGCGAAGCTGCGCCGGCGACTGCGCCAAATGGGCGTCCAGGGCGTTCCCCGCGGTCCGAGAAAGGAGACGCGAGCGCATCCTGCGGGTCTCACACCGCGACAAGTCGAAGTCCTCGAACTCGTGGTCGATGGCCTGACCAACGCCGAGATCTCCGAGCGCCTATTCGTATCGCCCAAGACCGTTGACCATCACGTCTCCGCTCTCCTAGCGAAACTCGGTGTCTCGTCACGGACGGAAGCCGCGGTGCTTGCCCGAGATCGGGGGTTTGTATGACACGTGCGGGTTGCTGTCAAGCGGCGACAGCTCTGAACTGAAGACGACGCCAGACCGAACGGACGGAGCGCAAATCAGGCAACGTAAGCTCCCAAAGCCAGCACCCCGTCCTTCCGCGCTCGTCGTGACGTAGGCACCTTCGATTCAGACGTCCGGTGACCATCGCTGATCGAAGCGCAGACGGTGGGCCACATTCCGGCGCCGGAGCGACGCTTCCCAACGGTTCGCAGGATCGCTCGAGACACGGGTGGCCGAGGCGATGCAGGAGCGAATCCAGATCGACGGTTCGTAGCGACCCCCGCCACGCCGCGATACCCGGATCTGAGCGGATGAGATGGGGATCGCTGCGACCCTACGCTCCACGCATGCCCATCGATCCGCGTCAGTCAGCAGCAGCGCCGACCACCGTTGTGGCGCGTCGCGTTTACCCCGACCGTGAGGAAGACTTTCGGGCTTGGGACTGGCGCATCCGTGCTGCGGCTGCTTCGTATCCGGGATATCTTGGTTCAGAGGTGCAGCCGCCGAATCTGTCGCACCCCGGCGAGTGGGTGACGGTGTACTCGTTCGCCACGGTCGACGAACTCGAAGCATGGCTCCAATCCGGCGAGCGCTCGGCGTTCATGGTCGAGGTCGAGTCCATGATCGACGGTGATGCCAGGGAGCAACGAATCGCGGGTATGCGAACGACGCAAGAGCCCGTCACCATCGTCTTCTCTCAATGCATCGCACCCGACAACTACGACGAATTCGTCGAACTCCACGACGACGCTGTTGAACGCCTCGGCGAGTTCCCCGGCTTCCTCGGATCCGAGCTGCTTCCACCCGTGGAAGGCGTGCAAGAGGATCACGTGATCGTCGCATCGTTCGCATCGCGTCAGGACCTGGATCGCTGGCTCGAATCTGACACCCGCCGGGAGTGGGTCGACCGCATCGATCAGCTCATCGAGGGCGACCGAACGTACAACGTGGTTGGAGGTTTCGGGGGATGGTTCCCCGCTCAGGCGGAGCAGTTGCACGGCCCGAAACGGTGGAAGCAATCGATAGCCGTGTTCATCGCTCTCTTCCCAACGGTTCTGCTCATCACGCTCGTTCGTGGAGCGATCGCTCCCAACATGAACGTCGTACTTGCCGTGTTCATCGGCAACGTTCTCGGCATCCTCGCTCTCACGTACGTGCTGATGCCACCCCTCACGCATCGGCTCCGTCACTGGCTGAGCCGCTGATCCGATGCAGCGCGAGCCGACCGGGGGGAACTGCGGTAGGATCGAGTCTATGAGTGATGCGCATATCGAATCCGCCGGCTCTGCTCCGCAGCCGGATCGCCCCGTCGGCAAGGCACGATCCACCGGATGGACCATTTTGCTGGTCATCGTCACCTTCGGCATCTGGGCGCTGCTGTGGATCTTCTGGTCCGGTGAGGATCTCAAGCGATATCGGCGCGACGGCCTCGGCGGCGCCGTCCATCTGATCCTTTGGATCTTCATCAGCCCGGTCGTCATGTTCCTGATGGCCGACGAGGTGGCGAAGCTCTACCAGGACGCGGGGGAGGAGCCCCAGATCACGGCGATCTGGGGCCTGTGGTTCCTGCTGCCGCTGATCGGCAACATCGTCTGGTACGTCCGGATGCAGTCATCCCTGAATGACTTCTGGATCGCAAGGGGCGCACCACTCGCAACCGGGGTTTGACGGCCGATCCCGAGACTCCTTGGCTAGCGAGCGACAGCACCGTCTGAGAGGCGACTGCGGAATCGCGCTCGCTCGAGTGTGGTCAGTTATTGATCGTCGAAGCCAGCAGCGCCATTCGGAACGGATTCTTCACGGCCGGTAGAGTCGATGCTGTGAAGGTTCTCGTCACCGGTGCTACTGGCTACATCGGCGGTCGGCTCGTTCCTCGACTGCTCGATCAGGGTCTTGAGGTGCGGTGCATGTCGCGCGATCCGGAGCTGTTGGCGCTAGATTCGTGGCGGGACCAGGTTGAGGTCGCAGAAGCAGATGCCCTGAACCCCGCGAGCCTTGAGAGAGCTCTTGAGGGGTGCGACGCTGCCTACTACCTGATTCACGCCATGGAGGGATCACCGAAGGTTTTCGCCGCGAAGGATCGCATTTCCGCAGAGAACTTCCGTGATGCCGCTGATCGCGCGGATCTCGAGCGCATCGTGTTTCTCGGGGGCCTCGGAGTCGATGACGACGATCTCTCTGAGCATCTCGACAGCCGGCACGAAGTAGGGCGAATCCTGGCCTCAGGTAATACTCCGGTCGTGGAACTCCGCGCCGCTGTGATCATCGGATCGGGTTCGCTGTCGTTCGAGATGATACGGCACCTCACTGAAGTGCTCCCCGTCATCATGAGTCCGAAGTGGGTGGAGACCCGATGTCAGCCGATCGCAGTCCGCAATGTGCTCGAGATCCTGATCGCCGCTCTCGATGGGTCCGATCCGGTTGACAGGATCTATGACATTGGCGGTCCGGACATTCTCACGTACGCAGAGATGATGCAGGTCTATGCGGAAGTCGCCGGTCTGAGGAAGCGCCGGGTAGTGCCGTTGCCCATCTTCAGCACCCGTCTCTCGCCGCTCCTGGTTGGTCTGGCTACCCCGCTTCCGGTTGGAGTTGCCAGGCCGCTCATCGAGAGTCTTCGGCACGATGTCGTCGTCAGCGAAGCCTCGCCTCCGGGTTTCGAACCGGCCGGTCTCCTTACCTATCGAGAATCACTGGAGCGAGCGCTCGCACGTGTCAGCCATTCTGAGGTCGAGACGCGATGGTCGGATGCTGTGAGCACCCCCGCCGCAGCGTTGCCGAGTGATCCGATCTGGTCCGGTGCCGCAATGAACGGTGACCGGAGGGTCGCGACTTCGTCAGCGACAGAAGACGATCTGTTCTGGGCGGTGACCCGCATCGGTGGCGACGTTGGCTACTACACGATGAACTGGACGTGGATACTCCGGGGCGCATTCGATCGGTTGATCGGCGGTGTCGGGTTGAGGCGTGGGAGGAGGGATCCCGAGGAGTTGCGACCCGGAGAAGCCCTCGACTTCTTTCGTGTCGCTGCGATCGATCCGATACGCCGTCGGTTGTTGCTGCGCGCCGAGATGAAGGTGCCGGGGGAGGCATGGCTCGAGTGGTCGGTCGAGTCGACCGCGGAGGGCTCTCGCCTGATCCAGGTCGCCCAGTTCGCGCCGAGAGGCCTGGCCGGAAGGCTCTACTGGTGGTCGCTGCTGCCGTTTCACGCCCCGATCTTCAGCAGAATGGCCACTCGGATCGCCCGTGTCGCCGAACGACGCGATCACATCTCGACAGGACACTGATGCGACCGGGGCCGTCCGAATGGCGCGTCGACCCCGGTAGGTCGCCTTCTCCTTGTGGGCAACTCGTCCGGAAGGCCAACCTGCAGTGTCGCCTTCGCTCCGTCTCTGCCGGACATGAACGGCATGAATGACAACGGGCCTTCCACGTTCTTGTCCGCGTCCGCGTAGTACACGAAGGGTGCCAGATGCTGGCCTCGCTTCCGACGCCGTAGGTGCCGACTGCGACGAATCCTCGGTCACCCAAGTGAAATCGAGCATGACGGCACCGGGGCTGAAGACAGCCGAATCCGGAGCGATCGGCGTCGAGTCTTGTCCATCAGTCGAGGTCCAGACCGCAGCAACCGATTCGCCGTCTTCGTCGAGAACGGCTCCGACCGCCACGAGCCGCCCGTTGGGGCCCTCGGCGACCGAGTCCATGCATGCGTGAAAGTCGCAGTGGTCACCGTGCGCGAGCGATAGGTTGGGACGTTGGGGTCTGCTACTCCGCAGGGAGGCTAGCGATTGACACGCCTGGAGTGGACGCGTCTGTCATCCATCCGTAGTAGGGGCGCTTCCCTGCAGGTGCTTCACCGCTCCCGACGAGTACAACCGAGTCGTCGAATCGGGTGAACGAGCGAGCACGGCCTCGGGATTCCGCCAGCGGCAGCATCGCCTGGCTGGCTACGTTCCGGGAACGTCAGGGCCGACCGGGTCGTCATCAACCTCGGAATCGTGGTCGCCTGGTACCTCGTCTTCGGGTGACTCCTGTGACTCAGAATCGACCGTGCCCTCGAAGGAGTTCTTCGCCTGCTCGACGCCTTTGTCGATTGCGTCCGATGCACTGCCTGCTGCCGTCTTCGTCTTCTCCCACGCGTCCTTCCGGAGATCGGCCGTGCCATCCCACGCTTCATTCGCGGCTTTGGCGGCCTTGTCGATGGTCTCCGAGAGTGTGTCCAACCAGCTCTTCTTCTCGCCCATGGGCGTTCCTCCTCACGATGTCCAGAGACTTCGGCGGCTTCAGCCTGACGGTACTCGTCCGGTCCGACCCGGAGGCGCCTTCGTCGCGGTTGGCTACCGAGTCCTGGCGGAGACGGCTGCGGCTGGCGGCGACGAGGCTATTGAACTGACGCTACCTGTCCCGCACACTGGTGGCACTGTAGATGTCGTCGGTCTCCCCGAGTTCTTGCGCTGCATGCGGACGGCGATCCGCTCCGAGAACGACGATATCGCTCTTGATCGATTCCTTCATGAGCTCGCAGGCAACAGCGACTTGCCCGACATGCGGACCGGCGCACTGCGTATCGATGGCACGGACATCCGTCTCTAGGCCACCTGCGAGATACGCCTTTCGAGCGGTGCCCACCGCATCACGTGGCGATACGAGGAGCGAGGGGAGTGGATGTGATCGTGTGTTTCACGCTCGCTGCGGTCTGACCTCGATGCGGGTCAGTTCAAGTGGGGTCTCGGCGCTGCGAGTACTCGGGCCGTTCGAACGGCCATGCTTCGTCGATCCACGCCGACAGGGACCGATATACGACCGGGTCCATCTCCGCGCGAACGGCCCTGACCCACGAACTCACCGAGGCATCGTGATCGGTCGCCTTCGCCGGGTAGATGTAGACGCAGCCGATCACCTCGTCACCGTCGAGGATGGAGTAGGTGAAGCCCTCACGGTCGGCGAAGTGACGGGCATGCATCTCGAGGTCGGCGAGATTCGACTCGAGACTCATGGGCCTCGGCCAGTTGTGGTCGGGTCCGAAGCCGGGGGTCGATCGGATGTGCTCGATGCTCGACGTCCATGCTTCGTAATCGCGCTCGTTGTGCTGCGGTCCCAGTGGCTCCAATCGGAATCCCGGGCCATCGAAGCTGGTCGGGGTCTCGAAATCCGCGGGGACGAATGCATGCGGTTCTTCACCGGCGTGACGGTCATCGGCGGTGGTCGGGTAGTCGACCAGGATGTCTCCGAGCGGCTTCCTCTCAAGCTTCGGGACAACCGATTCGGGGGCCGGATATCCGATCGGGAACAGAATGAACGGCCGTTCGTTCACCGGTCGATCAAGCAACTTCGTGAGGAATGCCATCGGGCTCGGTGTATGGGTCAGTGTCGCGAGGCCCATGTTGTGAAGAGCGGAGACGAACACACCGGCGGCGATCCCGACGGACTCCTTGACGTAGTAGTGCTTGCGGCGAGACCCGTCCTCGTCGACCCCGTAGCGCTGCTCGAACAGGACGACGATCCACGGTGCGTCTTCGAGATAGGGTTTCTGCCAGGACGTGCCGAGCCGGGATATCTCCTCCTGCCAGTCCTCCGGCATGCGGCCATCGAGGTAGTTGGTGCGTTCCTCCTCCTCAGCGGCCAGTCGTATCCGGCGCTTCGTGTCGAGGTCGCCCACGACCACGAACGTCCACGGCTGCTGATGCGCACCTGACGGCGCCGTGCCCGCCGTGAGGATGGCCGTCTCGATCAGATCTCTCGGAACGGCGTCGGTGCTGAACGTTCGGATCGATCGCCGGTGATCCATGAGTTCGTACAAGGATGAGGCCCGTTCTCGCATCTCCTCTTCCGACCGGCGCGGCGCGGCATAAGGTACGAACTCCCCGTCGCCGGTATACGGATAGTGGTCCTTGCTCACGGTTCCCCTCGTTCGATCCGTTCGTTTGGCGGTCGATTCGGATGAGCCGATGATGCCATGGACGACGACCTACGTGACGGCAGATCGGGACATTCAGGCGCTCCGATGTCGCGAGTTCTGGGTGTGCACTGGCACGGCGGCACAGTTCTCACCGTGGATTGGCGCGCAGAGTTTCGTCGGTCGATGTCATTCTCAGAGTGATCTGGCGCAACGGCTCGATTCACTCCTGCTTCAAACTCAGCGTGTCTTCGTCGGTTCGACTCCAACCCTGGGCATGTCGCTGGTGTTTCGGGGCATCGAAATCGGTCTGAGTGAGGAGGGCGTCGACTTCGTCGATCTCAAGGAACGGTCCGTAGTTCCGGAACACAGAGCCAGACGGCACTGTGAAGGTCCCGTCGGGGAAGACCATGGCGTAGAGCTTGTCGAGGGTCTCGTGCCCCAGCCAGTTGATCCGGTAGTTGTGGGGGTCGGCCTTGACCTGCTTCCTGAGGGCGGTGAACTCGACGTCGTCAACCACCATTCCGTCCCACACCACGTCGGGGTCCATCGAGCGGGGAAATACCTGGAAGACGTTGTAGAACAGCCGACCCGGCAGGCGGGCGGCCCGTTCGTCGAGGAGGTTTGCGATGTCGGGCACGTCGTCGATGTTGAAGCGGGTGACCGGTGTTGCCACCTTTACGTCGATGCCGGGATGAGACTCAAGGAGGTCGAGCGCAGCCAGCACAGCTGCGAAGTGGCCCGGTTTCTTCGTACGGCTCGATACCGCCTCGGTTGATCCGTCGAGGGGGAGCGAAATGAGATCGATGTTTGCACCGTGGGTCGCGAGGAACGCGTCGGTCACTTTGTCGCCGGTAGTCGACACGGCCACTTCGAGGCCGCGCTCGGCCGCATGGTCGATCAATGCACCGACGTCGGCTCGCTGCAGGGGATCGCCGCCAGTGAAGACGATGCGTCGGGTCCCACCGGATGCGATCTTTGAGATGATGGCGAGCGCCGTGTCTGTGTCCACTGCAGGGATGTCCATCGGACCCCAGCAGTAGGCGCACTCCTGGCTGCACTCCGACGTGACGTGGAAGTCGAACGTCGCGACTCCAACCATCTGAGCATCCTTCGTTCGGTCCCTGCCTGAACCGTATCACGACGACAGAGGCCCGTACCACCGCGGTCGTCGATGATCGTATGCCACAGAATGCCTGGCTCGGTTGTGGTAGTGAGGAACCCGTGTGTTCTCCATCTTCCACCGAAGTAGGTACCCCGTGGATTGTGATTGCTCGGCCGGGGTCGCGTACGCTGGCTCCATGACCTGGCACGAAGGACCCCTCGCCGCCTTCGATCTGGAGGCAACAGGGGTCGATACCCGCACAGCCCGCATCATCGAGGTGGGCCTCTTCCGGTTCCAAGCCGGTGGTTCGTCAGAACGGCTGGTCGATCGGCTGATCGACCCCGGAGTTCCGATCCCTCCGAAGGTAACCGAACTCACCGGCATTGGTCCCGCCGACGTTGCTGCGAACGGAGGGTCTCCCGCCGACGTCCTCACGGCGACCCGCACCGCTATTGCGGCGCTCGTGGAAGAGGGAGTCCCGATCGTCCTCTACAACGCAAACTACGACTGGCCGTTGCTGACCAACGAGCTCGCTCGACATGGTCTTGACCCGCTCCCAACGGTGCCGCCTACGATCCTCGTCGACCCGCTTGTCCTCGACCGCCACGTCGATCGCTACCGCAAAGGGAAGCGAACGCTCAGTACCGTCGCCGCCCACTACGGCGTGACACTCGAGGGGGCGCATCGTGCCGCTGGCGACGCGGCGGCCACGGTTGGAGTGGCACGGGCGATCGCCAAGCAATACTCGAAGGTCCGGGTCGACGGTGCTGACCTCGTCGAACTTCAGGTCAAGGCTCACACCGTGTGGAAGGACTCGTTCAACGCCTATCTCGCCAAGGTCGGAGCCGCACGGCCACCGATCACCGAGGAGTGGCCGAACGGGTGATCGAGACTGTTGGCCGCCGGTATCGTGGCTCAATGGCCTCATACACGCATGGACACCACGAGAGCGTGCTGCGATCGCATCTCTGGAGAACGATCGACAACTCGGCGGCCTACCTCGCGCCACATCTCGAGCCGAGCATGACACTCCTCGATGTGGGGTGTGGACCGGGGAACCTGACCGTCGACCTAGCTCGGCTCGTAGCACCGGGTCGCGCTGTCGGTGTCGACAATGTCGACTCGATCGTGGAGAGGGCCAAGGCGGACACGCCGTCCGATGCGGGAAATGTGGAGTTCCAGTCGGGGGATGTGCTCTCGCTGGCGTTTGACAACGACACGTTCGACATCGTCCACGCTCATCAGGTGCTCCAGCACGTGAGCGATCCCGTGGCTGCGTTGCACGAGATGCGCCGCGTCTGCCGAATCGGGGGGATCGTTGCGGTCCGCGACGCGGACTATGCAGCGATGGCATGGCACCCGGCAAGTCATGGGCTCGAGCGGTGGCTCGCCTTGTATCAAACCATCGCTCGGAGCAACGGCGGTGAACCCGACGCGGGGCGGCATTTGCTGAACTGGACCCACGCGGCTGGCTTCGCCGACGTCGAGCCGAGCACCAGCGTCTGGCGGTTCGCCACGCTATCTGATCGATCGTGGTGGGGGAGCCTGTGGGCGGATCGGGTCCGCGAATCAGCGCTCGCCGACCAGGCGATCGAGCGTGGCCTCGCATCTCGCTCGGACCTCGAGGAGATAGCGAAGGCATGGCTCGGATGGGCCGCCGACCCTGATGGTTGGTTCACGGTCAGCCACGGCGAGATCATCGCAACCGTGCCGTAGGGCAGATTGAGCAGGAAGCCGCTCTGGTGCCGAAGAGGGACACGGTTCTTTGGGTTGCGGGCGCTCACGTCGACGCAGAATCGGTCTGTGCCCCGAGTACGCACCTCAGTCCTGCTGGGTGCTGGAGTGGCTCTCCTCGCCGCCGCCGACACGGGAGCGGCACCATGGGGAACTCACGCCGGTCCGACAACCCCGGAATCCGGATGCCGCAACCGGTATCGCTCGAACGACGTCGCCACCCGATTCGATCGCGCTGCCTCTCTGGCAGAATGGACGGATGACCAAGCCGCCTCACGACCGGATCAAGGTCGCTCTCGAGACCGATAGCGTCATCGACATCGTCACGACGGGAGCCCGATCCGGGCTGCAGCGCACCACCGAGATCTGGTTCACGAACGTATCTGGACGCATCATCATCTGTGGAACGCCGGGTGGGACGGGCGGTAGCGGACCTCGAGTTCCACGAGACTGGCTGGCGAACCTCGTCGCCTGCCCAGAGTTCACGCTCCGTCTCAAAGAGAGCATGGAGTTGTGCCTCCCGGCTCGAGCGACTCCGGTTGGCGATATTGCGCAACGCCGAGCATTGATGTCCGCCCCCGAGACTCAGTGGTATCGGGACCAGGTCGACTCGGTTGACGACCTCATACAGCACAGCCCCATCGTGGAGGTCCTCTTCACCGGCGAGTACTCCTGGCTGAACCGATAGCCCGCGCCATGCGCATCACCTCGGCCTGGCACAGGAAGCGTGTACTCCTGGTCTGCGTCCTGCTCTAGTCGTCCAGGGGTAGTAGCCGGTACCGGCCATCCTCTGCGATGACCACGACCCGGCTGTGCGTCTCTTTGCCGAGGGCGGAGAGGACATCGGTGAGCGTCTTCGCCTCCAGTAGTTCGCCCACCACCAGCAGTCCTTGAACGTGAAGACCGCTCTCTCTCGCAATCGCAGCCACGTCCTCATCGGTTCCGATGACGACGATCTCCCGCAGTGCCGGGAGCTCCTCGTGGGGAGTGATCGTCCGGTCCTCGCGGAACACGGCGAAGTGATACCAAGCGACGGCGCCGGCGGTGAGGATCAACGACAGGGGAACTGCGATTGAATTGACCGTGGCGGATCCCAGATCCCCTTCCAGGAGATCTTCGACGACTATGAACACGAGGATGATCAGGGAGATCACCGCCGTGAGGCCGGTGGCACCGAACAGCACGAATAGGTAGACACGCCGGGTGATGGACGTCACTTCGGCTTCCGCTTGCGTCGCTCGGAAGCGGCGGATCGATGACCAGTGTCTCCACCACAGCGGAACGCCGACGATGAGCAGTGTGATGGCGACGGCACTGATGCTGCCACCGGAGTCGGCGATGGGTTGGCTCCCCAGGGCATCGAATCCGACGGTGATGAGCGTGCCAAGGCCGCCTGCTGCCACGAGCAGGCCCGCGCCGGAGAGGAGGTAGTCGTACACACGCTCGACCTCCGTCCGGTCGCTGTCGGCGCGGCTGCCGAACACGAAACGGTGATACCCCCACGACCCTGCACCGACGGCGAGCGCCGCCACGGCGCCTGGAACAAATGCGAAGTGGGCGTTCGCCGTGGTTGATCCGACGTCTCCGATGAGCCAGTCCAGAACACCGAACAGCAGCGTCCCTGCCCCGACCACAGCGGTGATGACGCCACCGAGTACACCGATGAGAAGTACGTACGCAAGCCACAGGATTGAACGGGTTGTGCCGCGAGCGTGACCGATCCAGTAGAAGAACCACACGATCGCGCCGATCACGAAGAGCACGGCACCTCGGGCGATGGCTTCGTCGCCCGAGTCGACAGCGGTCACGGACAGCGCCGCGTCGTAGAACTCCCCGAGCGCAGCGGCGATCGCGACACCGGCACCGATAGCGAGGGTGATGAGTCCAGCCGCCGAACCGGCGAGGAGATGGAATTGCATCTGTGCCTCGTCGGTAGTGCGATCGGCGATCCAGCTATGGGCGGCCCAGACCCCACCCCACACGAGCATCGAGATGAACGGCATTGTTCCGAAGTCACCGTCGGTGAGCACCTGACCGAGGAACGCGATCGCAAAGGACATGACAAAGACAAGCGAGCCGATGAGCGCGAATGTGAGATATGCGATCCAACCGAGGGAACGGCTCTCTGCCGGCGTGGCACTCAGTAGGCGGCGTGTGTAGAGAGCGAGTCCGCCGAAGACGGGGAGTCCAACGACGATGAAGGCGATCGACCGGGCGATCCCAGCAGTGTCTCTGGTCACGGTGGAACCGGCCGACACCACGGCGTCGATGATCCCGATGACACCGAACGCGGCAACGACCAGCATCACGAGCATGATCGAGTACTGGGAGAAGCGTCGGATTGAGACGCCCGCCCCTTCAGCTGACGACGGTCCCTTCTTCGTGACGAGCTTCACGACGAACACGATAATCCCGACGAAGACCGCCAACTGGATCAGGGGCACGAGGATTTCGGATGCAGCCTCCATGACTCACCCTCCTTCGTGACAGAACATATCGATAGGCCAGGGGATCCGGGAGATGTCCCACGTCTCTCCGCTCCGTGTCATGTTGAGCGTCTCGTCGAACGTGTTCGAGCCGCCACCGAACGGACCTTCTCCCCAGATCTCGGTGATCACGACGTCGACCCGCGCCTCGTCACCCTCGATCTCGGTCTCCGCGATAACCACGCGAGCGCTATCCGGTGTGAAGTAGCCGAGTTCGTACGCCGAGCAGTTGGCCAGCAGTTCTTCAGCGAAGTACGCGAGGGCTAGGTCCTCGTCTCCGTCGAGGATGGCCTGGTAGTAGCCCTGTGCCGTCCCCTCAGGGGTTCCGGGGTCGAACTCCTCCGGTGGTTGGATGGCGACCACGATCGCGACTGCGATCAGGACGACTGCAACGGCTCCGATGACCACAAGAGCGATGCGGCTGTGTCGATCCATCTTCATACCCACATCGTCCGTCCGCCGGCGCCCGTTGTCCATAGGGTACTGCCCCGATCGAGACCAAGGGTCTCCTGTGAGAGCGTCGGATGCAGGGCGGAGTTCTCGAGCCAAGAAATCCTGTCGTACAAGCGGCGTCTTCGGCGACACTATGTGTAGAAGGCCGAGGAGGACCACGGTGCAGCAGTATCCGAACGTCGAGGCGTTCACCGCCTTCGCTCGGGCCGTCGAACCGAAGCTGCGCTACGCACTCGTCGCCGCGTGCGGACCTGATCGGGGCCTCGACGCCACGGAGGACGC
>CAXMQQ010000051.1:0-21585 GCA_964195545.1 uncultured Acidimicrobiia bacterium
TCGGCAGTCTGCGACGGCGTCGTCCCAACGTAGATGGCATTCGACCCTGCGTCCGCGAACGGCAGCCGAAACGCGTGAACCGCATAGGCGAGTCCCCGCATCTCCCGGATCTCGTGGAACAGCCTGCTGGACATGCCGCCACCGAGGACATGGTCGGCGACGATCAACTCGTAGCGACGGTCGTCGTCACGGGTAAGACTCGGGCCACCGAGGATCAAGTGGGCCTGTTCGGTGTCGCGGTGGCGGACACCGACCTTGCTGGAGGGCGATGGCGTGACCAGGTCACGATCGATCTCCTCGCCACGCCAGTCACCGAAGGCGTTCCCGATGAGATCGACGAGGTGATCGTGGTCGATTCTCCCGGCAACAGCGATCACCGTCGACTTCGGCGTGTAGCGGCGGTCCCAGTAGCCGTGGATGGTCTCGCGGCTCATCTCGACGATCGACTCGGGAGTACCGAGGATCGGCGGAGCGAGCGGGTGGCCCCCCCACAGAGACTTGATGAACTGCTCGTGGGCGACGTCGGTTGGATCGTCCTCGTTCATGTTGATCTCTTCGAGCACGACCCCGCGCTCATTATCGATCTCGGCCTGCCGGAACGCGGGGCGCTGCAGCATCTCGCCGAGGATCTCGACACCGAGTTCGAGGTCGACGTCTCTCATCCGGGCCCAGTAGCAGGTGTACTCCTTGGAAGTGAAGGCGTTGTGCCGGGCGCCGATAGCATCGAACGCCTCGCTGATCTGGCGGGCCGGCCACGCCTCGGAGCCCTTGAAGAGGAGGTGTTCGAGGAAGTGGCTCGCGCCGGCTTCGATCGGAGCTTCGTCGCGACTCCCAGTGCCCACCCATCCTCCGATGGAGAGGGATCGCAGCGAGGGCATGTCCTGGGAGATGATGCGCAGCCCGTTCGGCAGCGTTGTCAGGTCGTAGTGCATATCCACCGATGATAGGGACCAAACCGCGTACCCAGGGTTGCAGACCTCGTATATGACGCCGTCAGCCCGCGGAACGAAACAACCCGCGTACTCAGGGTTGCAGACCTCGTATATGACGCCGTCAGCCCGCGGAATGATGCACGAAACCTAGGTTCCGCCGGAAAGGATCGACGCTAGACTTCGCTCCATGAACGAAGATGCCACAGATCGGGCCCCGAGAGACGATTCAGTCGCAGCGCTCCAGGCCGAGAACGAGGCGCTCAGATCCCAGCTCGAGGAGGGCGCTCCGGCCAAGTCTGGGTCCGGGATCCGACGGTTCTTCGCGTGGGTCCTCGCCATCCTGGCCATCGTTCTGATCGCCCTCGCTGTCAACGTTGTCTGGGCCAAGACAACCCTTCTTGATACGGACGCTTTCGTTTCAACACTGAGCCCGTTGGCGCAGGACGAGGCCGTCGCCGGGGCCCTCTCCATTCGGATCGGCGACGCCGTCGTTGAAGCCGCCGAACTCGAGGCCTCGATCGCAGAAGCGCTGCCAGAAGAATTGGTATTCATCGCCAGCCCTATCGCCGCAGGCGCCAGGAACCTCGTTGTCACCGCTGCGAATGAACTCATCCTGACGGACGCCTTCGCCGCCGCCTGGCATACGGCCCTTCGTGTCACCCATGGATCGCTGATGGTTCTTCTCACCGGCGACGGAGCGCTCGTCGCTGAGGAAGGGACCGTCGCGATCGACCTCGACACGATCGCCGAGCCGATCATCGTTGCCGTTTCGGATAGAGGCCTCGACATCGTAGGTCTCGTTGGAGAGGACTTCACGCTTGGCAAGATCGTGTTGGTCGAATCCGACGCCCTCGGCTCAGCACAGGCGGCCGTCGAGATGCTCGAAATGCTCGGTTGGATCACCGTGCTCCTCGCGATCGTCGCTATCGGCGCGGCCATACTGGTCGCTCCGGATCGACGCAGACAGGTCGCCATCCTCGGCTTCGGCACCGCGATCGCCGGTGTGGTCAACCTGATCTCGCTGCGATTCGGGCGTGGCCTCACGGTCGGAGCGATCGAGAATGAGGTCGATAGATCCGCTGGTCTCGCCGTTTGGGACGCCCTGGCGCGGAACCTGATCAAGAGCATCTGGGCCCTCATCTTCCTTGCACTCGTTGTCGGGATGGCCGCGTGGTTCTTTGGCCCCGGTCCTCAGGCGAGCCGCCTGCGGACTGCCACCGGAGACGGACTCGATCGCTGGCGGGGCCAGAGCCAGGAACCACCTACGGGCCTGTCGCTGTTCTTCTACACATGGCGCCGACCGTTGGAGTGGGCGACGCTCGGTCTCGGTCTACTCGCCCTCCTGATGGGGCCGACAGTGTCGATCGCTGGTGTCGTTCTCGTCGTTCTCATCGCAGGATTCCTCGTTGGGGCGATCGAGTTGATCGCTGGGCCGCAGGCCATCGCCGACAGCGGTTCGGACGCCCGGGACACGGAACCGGTCGACGCCGACTAGCGGGGCCGACCTAGACCGCGTACCCAGGGTTGCAGACCTCGTATTTGACGCCGTCAGCCCGCGGAACGAAACGGGTCGCGTACCTAGGGTTGCAGACCTCGCATTTGACGCCGTCAGCCCGCGGAACGAAACGGGTCGCGTACCCAGGGTTGCAGACCTCGCATTTGACGCCGTCAGCCCGCGGAACGAACGGGAGTTTCAACTGAGGTGCGTGCTCGCCCGCTCGATACCAAGGAGCTGCCCGCGGAACTGGCCAGCGTTGCGCACGAAGAGCACGGTCCTCAATCCGGACATGAGCTGCAGAAGCCGCTCGACGTAGTCCTCCGCCTCGTCGGGACCGATCTCCTTGAGGCCGAGGAATACCACATCGGCATCTTGCGACCGACTGTGAATGATCTCGAGGATCGTCTCGTCTTCGGGCTTGCGGATCACCTCGAACTGGGCGCCTATTCTCGCCGCCCGGATCATCTCGTCGAGGGAACGCACCGTCCGCTCCTCCATCATCTCCGTCGTGGCGATCGATTTGATGTTGATCGTGGCATCGCGCCAGCCCGGATCCAGGGAGAGGAGATGGGCGAACAGTACGAGCAGATCACCGTTCTGCTGCAACCCGCCCCACCACACGTCGATCGTTCTGCCGGTTGGGGCGAGGCGCTGAGATACCGGGCGGCAGATGACGCTCGATTTGTGGAGCAGGGAGAGTTCTTCAATGGCATTGAGCACCGTTGCCATATCGTCCCGACGCTCCCGCCATCCGAACAGCACCGTGTTCGAGGCGATCCCCGCGATCCCATTCGCTTGGGCCACCGAAACGATGCCCCGACCGAGATCAGGGACGATCTCAACCTCTCCGAACCCGGTAAGTCCTGCCCTCTCGAGCGATCTGTTGAGATCGTGGACCGCTTCCGGCAGGTCGGCGACGTGGTCTGCGATCGAGCCTTGGATCAGGTGGCTGACCGTGAGGATGCCCCGGTCCTGGACAAGCCAGTTCGCGAACCGGGCGGTCTCGTAGTCCTGCTCGGGATCGGTGGTGAACATCAGGACATTCGGCCGCCAGTTCCTCGGATCCTCCGGGAGCCGTCTCAGCTGCAACACCGTCGACCGCACGAGCGACACGAGGGCGCTGCGACGGGCGTCACCCCAACGGGCGGTGAGCGCACGTCTCCGCACCAGGAGGTAGATCCCGAGTTCGACGAGCAGCGCGATCGCGGCGACCAAGGGATTGATGAGGAACATTGCCCAGAAGCATGCGCCCGCCCCGCCCAGGGACACCATCCAATGCACCTTCATCGTGGGTCTGAACGACGGATCGCCGCTCAATCGTTCGAGCCCCGCGACGAGATTGACCATCCCGTAGGTCGTGAGGAAGAACATCGTCAGAATCGGTGCCACGGCGTTCAGACCACCGAGCCCCACTGCCGCAAACGCGATCGCCGTGGCGATGAGAAGGGGAACGCCGGGGCCTTCGATCTTGCCGAGGCGGGCCGCGATTCCGCTGGGCAGAATCCGATCGTGGACGAGGGCTTCGAGAGTCCTCGGCGCGCCCAGCACGCTCCCGACCGCCGACGAGAAGATCGCCCCCCACAGTCCGGGAAAGATCAGGAAGGCGGCTCCGCCTGCGATCGTGAACCAGATGAGCGGATCGGCAACGAGTTCCCTGGGGGACGCGGCGATGGCCAGGGCGATCGCGACCGCCACGTAGACGACGAATCCAACGAGAACGGCGATGATCGTTCCCCTCGGGATCGAGCGGGTCGGATTCTTCAGATCACCGGAGAGGGAGATGCCGGCCATGATCCCGGTGACCGCCGGGAAGAACACGGCGAACACCGTCCAGAAACCTGCCGGATCGGAGACGTGTTCGAACAAATCAACGCTCTGCGGCATCGAGCGAGCCACTCCAAAGAAGAACACCACGACCGACAGAACGATCGCAGCCATGATCGGCAACTGGAGTCTGAGAGCGACGCCTGCTCCCCTGGCTGCGAGAAGGGCCACCAGTAACACGGTCAACGCGGCCACCGGCATCTGCGGCAGGTCCGGCCAGACATACTGGAGCGACTCAGCGAGACCGTAAGCGTAGAGAGTGATCGAGAACGCCTGGGCGAGGAACAGGGGAAGTCCGATGGCCGCCCCGATCTCGACGCCGAGGCTGCGAGAGATGATGTAGTAGGCGCCCCCCGGGCCGACCTCCATGTTGGTAGCGACGGACGACACGGAGAGCGCCGTCGCCAATGTGATGAGGTTCGCCAGGATGATGATCGCCAGCGCCCCGACGAGCCCGACGTTCCCGACTACCCAGCCGGTCCGGAGGTAGAGGATCACCCCGAGGATCGTCAGGATCGACGGCGTGAACACCCCGACGAACGTTCCAAGGCCACCGTCACGATCGACCGTGCGGCCCGAGCGAAATCGAGCAAGGAGAGCCGTCATCCCTCTTCGCCGTTCAGCATTCGGTGGTGATCCGTCTCATGGACGCGGGAGCCTACCGGCAACGGTTCGGTCCGCACGGAACCGCACCCAGTCGAGCAGCGCGGGAGCCAACGAATGTGTAGTCGGATGACGGCAGTTCGCGTTGCGGAGATGTGCGATTCCTCGTCTCTCTCCTTCTCTTCGCCACCGCATGCACATCGGCCGGCGCATCGATCGAAGCGGGGTTGTTCACCCTCGAACTCACCAGAGCCCCGTGACGTCTGATCGACGGGCGCGTCTCGCCAAACATGAGGTGACGCACCCGACGGGAAAGGATGCCGCAGGAGCCTTGTGAGGATTCCTGGGCTCTCGCCGGGTGCGTCTCTCAGATCCTACAAGCCGATTGTCCATGTCGTCCCAGTAAGCATCTGCAAGTGGGTAGGACGACCGTGGGCCACACCGCAGATGGTGTGGCCCACGAGACGAACTGCGTAGTGAATCGAGGCAGATACCTGCCGTGTAGGTCCAGAACCCGGCCCGCGATCGTGGCTTTGTGCGGGTCTATACCAATGAACGTCGCCATCAGCTTCAGTCTGCCGAATTGCCGGTTCCATGTGCGGCAACTTTGAACTGTTCGACGGCGATGATCTCCCGCTAGCTCTCGTCAGGCGCTCGGCGGTGAAACCGTCCCCGGCGGGACCAGGTCGTCTAGGCGATCGATGACCAGGCCGGGATGATCCATCGCCGCCGGTTCGATCGCGAAGAGTTCGGGATGGTCGGTGTCGTAGAGCGGGATGACCGGCGTCCCTTCAGTCCTCGGAGCCGGGTGGCTTGCGGAGCGACTTGGTGTGGGAGCGGGCTCTCTTCTCATCGGCTCGCCGACGGCGAGCTGCGCGGCTCGGTTTTGTGGGTCGACGCTTCGGAGGGTCGGGCTTCAGGGCTTCCCGAATTCGATCGGCCAGCCGTTGCCGTGCGATCTGGCGATTCCGCCACTGGGACCGTGTTTCGTCGACGATCACGGTGACGACTCCTCCGAGGGCCAAGCGTGACAGGAGCCGGTCGCGACTCTCGTCGTCGAACGCCCTTGATGCACCGACATCGAACCGCAGCTCGGCGCGCGTCGATGAACGGTTGGCGTGTTGCCCACCGGGACCACCCGTCGGCGAGAAGGTCCAACCCAGCTCGTCGAACGGGATCGTGATCGTGTCAGAGATCTTCAGGTTGTCCACGGGCCAACCGTACCGCGAATGACGGTGGGAACGCTTCCCTGTACAGGCTTGACAGCCATCGTATGCTCATGAGTTCATGCGCGCGCACGACGAGACCTTCCTTGAGGAGATCCTTCCACCCGAAGATCGGGTGATCGAGGCGGTCGTCGCGCGCTATCAGCGGGTCGCGCCGGCGGTAACTCGTTTCGCCAGGAGCATCGCAGGGAACGACGAACTGCGGGTCCGTCTCGGGTCGAAAGCGAGCGCGTCGAAGGACGAGATCGTCATCAATCCCGGCGTGTTCCAAGCTGCATACGCGAGGAGTGCGCCGGTAACCCCCACCGAAGTCGCCCTGACATCGGCACTCCACGAGGCCATCCACCTCATCGCAACCGAGTTCGAAGACGAACGCCCCATCCCCGAGTCGTGGCTCGCCCACCGGCGCTCCCTCGAAGACGACGGTGCCGGGGCTCCCCCGCTTGCAGAACTCATCTCCTACGACTGGACCGAACCTGAAGCCGAGATCGATGACGAGAGCGACTTCCATCCACTCGACGATCCCCTCGAACCCGAACTCGAAAAGACGGATGGCGCCGTCACTCTCCTCGACGCGCTGCACACGGTTGCGGGTCCCGCCGCAGAGGCGATGTTCCTCTCCCTCGAGGATGCACGACAGGAACAGCGTCATCTCGCTCCGTTCCCCGGGGCCCGTTCTGTGCTCTCCGATCTTTATCGTGCTGCAGTGCCGGGAGCTTCGGCCAATGCCAGGCCCCTCGGCCAGTTCGCTCTCGCATGTTTCCTGATCGTCGGCGGCTACTTCGATCGCGACGACCTCCAACGGCGCGTAGACCCGCATGTCGCGATCGCCCTCGACGATGCCGTTCCATTCCTCGACACTGTCCCGGAGCTCGACGACCCCTGGGCTGTCGGGAGCGTTGCCCTTCAGCTCATCGAGGTCGCCCGCATGCACGGTCTCCTCACCGAAGGGGCCGCCACCGACGCCTCGGTCGGTCGCAAGACAGAGATGGCCGCCGATCAGATGGCCATAGCCGAGAGCGTCGACGCCGTACGGATCGTCACCCCTCCACTCGCCGATCGCGACGGGTACGAGGAGACACGTCAGGCGGCCCAAACGGTCTCGGCCGAGCAGGGACGCCACGGTGAGGCCGACCAGGCCGGTGACCCTGCAACCGACCAGTTGATGAAGGTGTCGACAGCTCCCACGATCTACCTGCCGACCGGCCAGGCAGGCAAGCTCGTCGTCAGCGACTTCCCGGTCGAGTTCCGACGCTTCGGTCATCAGGGTCGCGACCTGCTCGAAGTCGCCTCCCGGGAATGGGGCGTCGCCCAACGCCGGGTCTCCGGTGAGCTTTACCCGCTCTTTCTCGCGAACCAACGCCGTGGCCTGCGCACCGGCTTCGACGCGGGAGACCTCTCCCCCTATACACCACTCCTCCTCGGTGCCGGGCTCTACGAGCGGATGTTCGAACGCCGCGACCTCCCGAACCGCCGCTCGTACGGCGTCAGTCTGCTCGTGGACGGATCCGCATCGATGCTCCAACCGCGAGACGTTCGTGGCGGGAGGAAGCACCCATGGGCACTGGCCGCCGCGACCCTCGGTGCCTGGACGCTCGCCCGACTGGCGGATGAGCTCCAGATCGAATTCGAAGTCGCGATCTTCAACCGTGGATTCGTCGCAGCCGCCGGTGATACCGAACGATCATTCACGGACCGACGGGGTCGCGCCACGGGAGCCCTTCGGCGCACCCAGGGCGGTGCTGCGGAGAGACTCACCCGCACCGTGAACCACTATGTCGTCAAGTCGTTCGCATCGCGTTGGCGAGCAGCCGAGGATGCGCTCGCCGGACTCTTCTGGATGGCGGCCACTCCGCAGGAGGCCGCCAGGGAAGTCCGGAAGGACCCTGACGCGGCACCCCCGATTTCGATGTTCGACAAGGCGGCCAACGTTGACGAGTTCAACCTGGCCCACGCCGCCGAGCGACTCTCGGCCCGCAACGTCTCTCACCGCATCATCGTCGTCCTTGCCGACGGGATGACCCGCGGCTCGGTCGAAGCGCTCGCCGAGACATCAGCGTCGATCGAGCGAGGCGGAACGATGGTGCTCGGAATCGGGATCGGCGACGAGACCGTTCAGGCCGCGTACGCCCGCAACCAAGTCGTTGAACGGCCAGAGACACTCGCCCCTGCGATGGTCGACGGCGTCCGATCAGCGTTGCTGCGTTCCATCGCAGACGAGGGCGGAGACACGTGGTGGACCCACGCCACTGAGAAGATCACACAAAGCACGAGCTGAGGAGCACCCATGGCAGACACCGTCACCTTCGAAGACCCGCTGGGCGTCGGAGCACCGATCACTCTCGAGCAAGCCTCGATCCCGAAAGACCTCCCCGATGCGGAGATCCGCCGCGATCACATCCCCGAATCCGACCCGTACTACGTCGATCTCGGCATGCTGTACCGTCTCGCTGCACTCGAGCGGGTCCGCGAACGCCGCTTCACCGGCATCCCCCTTCATCTCGCACTACGGGGTCACATGGGTACGGGAAAGGATCACGATCTCGAGCAGTTCGCCGCCATCCTCAGACTCCCCTACTACCGGATCCCCCTCACCGGAGAGGTCCGTGACATCACCCTCATCGGGTCCGTCAAACTCCACGGTGACGGAAAGGGCGGGACCGAAAGCCGTTGGGAGGACGGGGACATTACCCGGGCGTTGCGAGGCCCGTCGCTCGTCAACCTCTCCGAATTGAACGCGGCCGGCGCCGAGACCCTGTTCGCCCTCCATGGTCTCCTCGACCGGCATCAGGCCTTGGAGCTGCCAACGGGCGAGTTGGTTCGCCTGCGCGACGACATCCGGATCTTCGGAACCCTCAACCCGACCGATCTCCGCGACTACGCCGGGACGCAGACGCTCAACAAGGCGTTCTCCGACCGTTGGATCATCTGGGAGAAGGAGTTCCCGTCCGAGGATGAGCTGCGCTTGATGATCGAGCGCCGTCACCCGACTATGCGAAGCGATCTGGTCGGGTTCGTTTCGAAACTTGCGGTTGAGATCAACGAGTCGTTCGTCGCCGGTGACGCCAGGACGCGCGTCGAGACGCCGATGAGCCTGCGTACAGTGCTCGACCGGGTTCCTGCCGGCCTCGACATGTACGCCGCGGCCGAGGATCCGCTGCGCCGCGCATGGGAGGAGTTCGTGCTCCCACACATCGACCCGTACGATCGGGATCACTACGAAACCATCTGGTCGGCCGTCGTGCGCCGCGGACCGTCCGGCGCGCCGTTCTCGGGATAGGAGAAACCCATGCCGTCATTCGATATCGTGTCACAGGTCGACATGCAAGAAGTCCGCAATGCCGTTGATCAGTCGATGAGAGAGGTCGTCAACCGTTACGACTTCAAAGGCACCGACACCCGGATCGAGATCACCGACGAGGGCATCACGGTCGAGTCGACTTCCGATCATCGTGTCGAAGCCGCGATCGACGTCCTCAAAGGCAAGCTCGTCAAGCGCAAGGTGTCTCTCAAGTCGATCTCCGGTGGCGAGATCAAGCCGGTCGGCGGCAGTCGTTCGCGGGCCGACTTCACCTTGAATCAGGGCATCGCTCAGGACGACGCGAAACAACTCTCGAAGACGATCCGGGACATGAAATTGAAGGCTCAGGCCCAGATTCAGGGCGATCAATTGCGCGTGCAGGCGAAGAAGAGGGACGACCTCCAGACGGTCATCGCCGAGATCAAGGCACTTGATTTCCACGTTCCGCTGCAGTTCGTCAACTACCGCGACTAGGCCCGCGGCCGTTCGGGCACACGGAGCGCTTCGCTGCGAATTTGCCCATCGGTTGATGTAGCAGATTCGACTGACGTGTTGATCGTCACACCCGTCGCGTCCGGCATCCATGATCAGGCATCACTCGAGCGTCTCGTTGACCCGATCCCCCCGCGTTCGACGCCGTCGGCGGGACCGAAGCGCAGATCCTCGAGCAGGGGGATGCCGATGAGGCACTGCTACTCATCGCCCATCCCGATGAAGCCACCCGGCCCCCGCTTCGCCTTCCGGTGCCATCACCCGACTTGTTCGGAGCGGCCGGGTTGAGAGACGTCGTTGTCACGACGTTTCGCCCACGCTCTCAGGAGTCGCTCGGTACGCTGACGCCGTGCCATGGAACCCCGACCAGTATCTGCGCTTCGCTGACCATCGAACGCGGCCCGGTATCGAACTCCTCTCGCGGATCCCCGACATCGACGCTCGACGCATCGTCGACCTCGGATGTGGGACCGGACATCTGACAGCGATGCTTCAGGAACGCTGGCCCCATGCGGATGTCATCGGCATCGACTCGTCGGTCGAGATGATCGAACGCGCCGATCACGACCATCCCGACATGACGTGGATCATCGGCGATGCTGCGACATGGGAACCGGACCAGCCAGTAGATCTGATCTTCTCGAACGCCACCCTCCACTGGCTCGACAACCACGAGAGCCTTTTCTCTCGGTTTCGGTCTCTCGTTCGGTCGGGCAGTGTGATCGCGGTCCAGATGCCCGACAACTGGAACGCTCCGACGCACCGCGTCCCCGCTGAGATACTTGATGAGGGTGACTGGCCGGAAGCCGCTCGGGCAGCGCTCATGCGGGACCGACTCTCCCGTCCCGAGGAATACGCCCGATGGCTACAACCGGCGGACGTCGATCTCTGGCGCACGACGTACTACCAGCGGCTCACCGGCGACGATCCGGTCTGGGGTTGGGTGACGGGCTCGGTCCTTCGCCCGGTGCTTGTGGCACTCGATCAACCGGACAGGGACCGCTTCGCCGAGAGCTGCCGCGCCCGCTACCAAGAGGCCTACCCCGTCGACTCGGATGGCACGACGACACTCCCGTTCAGTCGCCTGTTCATGGTCGCCGAATCTTGACGAAGAGCATCAATCGGTGCGATACATCTGCGGTCCTTGATCCCGTCCGCCGCCCTATGGGAGGCACCTCGCCCTGATGGGGCGGAAGAGAACCACTCACCGTCTTGCCCTATCCGTGCGTCTACTCCGTACTCAGCGCTGAGTACGCCTCCGAAGGCGGCCCTGCTCCAGGACGAAGATGCTCCGTTCGGCGCACTTGTCCTTCAGGACCTGTGGCCACACCGTGACCGACACCTCGCCGACGTGGGGCATTCGGCGGAAGAGCGTCCGACCTAGACCGGCTTGGTGTACCAATCTAGAAGGTGCCAGGGCGCGAAGCCGACACTCGCGTACAGTGCGCGTGAAGCCTCATTCGTGCCTTCGTTGACGACCGTGGCGTATTCCACCCCTGCAGTCGCCATCGCGTTCATGGCGAAGGGGCCTGTTCGGAGATCGGGCCGTGCCTGGGCGTCGTATTTGCGGTGACGCGCAGATGCCATCACCCACCCTGCAATGCCGATCGGGTCTTCCCAGATGGTGACCACCTCGGCCGGATCGTAGGGCTTGTTCCCGTTGAACAGCCGTTGAGGGATGTCTCCCGGGTGGATGAAGCCGCAGCCGCCGGTCGCAGAGATCGCTCCGGCGTTGAAGCCCTGAAGGAGAGTGACGTCTCGGCGGTCCCGGTATCGTCGTTCGTTCATCGTTCGAGTTGAGCGGCCACGGACACCGCCGCTGTCAGTGTGTCGGCGACCGGCAGACCGGCGTTCTCGAGATGATCCCGGTGGTGCGATCCGCCGTCATACAGGACACATGCCGTTCCAGCGACACCGGCCGCGGCTGCATCATCCAGCGAGTCACCGATCATGACGACCGATGCCGGATCGACATCGAGGATGGCTAGGTGACGCATCAAGTGGGCTGCCTTCTCCCCTCCTGCGTCGTTGCGGTTCCCCTGAACCAGACTCATTCGGTCGGCCAGGCCGCGGCGCTCCACGCAAGCCGTCAGGTCCTCCTCCCACCACATCGAAAGAATCGACTGTGTCCAGGCGCGAGCCGCCACGTCGTCGATCGCCGCGAGGGCATCGGCGGTGAAAGGAACGCGGTCAAGCGCTGACCCGTAGTGATCGTGGAAGACCCGATCGAGTGTGAACCACTCCTCGTCTGAGACCGGTCTCTCGAGGAGTCGTACGTAGAACTGATCGACCGGTCGCGTGAAGTGCTCGCGGTAGTCATTCTCGTCTATGGGCGACTCGCCAATCGCTGCAAGGGCGGCGTTGACCGACTCGACGACGATCGGCAGGTCGTCGACAAGCGTGCCATTCCAGTCCCAAACCACATGAATCACGGTGCTGCAGGTTAGGTTGGCACGAGATGCGATCGTACGAAATGGGAGACGAGGACCTCGACGATGCTGTCGACGCCCTTGTCGAAATGGCGGCGAGCAGAGAGGGTTCGGGCAACGCCGACCTGGTTCGGGAGCTGATCGTCACTTCCCTCAAGACGCTGCGGGGCGGCACGGAGCGCGGCGACGTGAAGCTGATGAACAGCACCCTCAAGGAACTGCGCTACTCATTCCTCGTCTTCCAGCGGTACCGCGACGTGCGGAAGGTCACGATGTATGGATCCGCCAGGGTCGAACCGCACGATCCGAACTACGAACTCGCGGCCGCGTTCGCCAAGCGCATGGTCGACCAGCACCGATGGATGGTCGTCACGGGTGCCGGTCCGGGGATCATGGAGGCGGGCAACCGGGGCGCGGGCAGCGACTACTCGTTCGGTGTCAACGTGCGCCTCCCGTTCGAGGCGGGTGCGAATCCCTGGGTTCACGAGAGCCGACTCATCAACTACAAGTACTTCTTCACGCGGAAGCTGACGTTCGTCAAGGAATCCGATGCCTTCGTCCTGTTCCCGGGCGGATTTGGCACGCTCGACGAAGCGTTCGAGCTCCTGACCCTGATCCAGACGGGCAAGTCTGATGTGCACCCGGTAGTCATGTTGGAGGCACCGGGAACCGGATACTGGGATCCGTGGGTTCGCCTCGTCGATACGCTCGTCGAGCAGGGGCTGATCGCATCCGATGACTTGAACCTGTTCACTGTCACCACCGATCTCGATGAGGCGATCGACGAGATTCGCTCCTTCTACACGGTCTACCATTCGCAACGGTACGTGGATGGGGACCTGGTGTTGCGACTCAACGTCGAGCCGAGCGATTCCCTGGTCGAAGAACTCAACGATCAGTTCAGCGACATCGTCCCGTCGGGGCGGATCGAGAAGGTCGGAGCGACACAGGCCGAGATCGCAGACGGTGACCAGATCGAGCTCCCGAGATTGCGTTTCCGGTTCGACCGACGCCATCTGGGACGCCTCAGGTGCCTGATCGACCATCTCAACGGCATGGATCGGCCCATTCGACTAGAACCGGAGCAACCGCAACACCTGTAGAATCTCTGCTCATGAGAGAGATCCTTTCAGACCTCGTGGCGGAAGAACAGCAACTGGACCAATTCCTCCAGGGCCTGTCGACTCGCGAATGGCAGTGGCCGACGCCGGCCCATGGTTGGACGATTCAGGATCAGGTCAGTCACCTCGCGTACGTGGAGAATTTCGCGGCCGAGGTCATCGCTGAGGGCAAGCCCCGTATCAAGGCTGAGAAGATCACCGACCTCGACGAGTGGACCGCTCGGGGACCTGCCGAAGGGTCGGGTCAGCGGCACCAGGAAGTCATCGAGTGGTGGCGTCACGGCCGGGCGGACGTCGTTGATGCGCTTTCCCGCATGCTCGCGACAGATCGCATCCCGTGGGTCTACGGCGACATGAGCGCGAAGAGCTTCGCCACAATGCGGCTCATGGAGACCTGGGCGCATGGTCTCGACATCAAGGTCGCCATCCTCGACCGGATCATCCCGATTCCGGATGACGAACTCGAAGAGGAGCAGGAGGATCCGTTGGCCGACACTCCGCGGCTCCGACACATCGCCTGGCTCGGGCAGAAGATGCTCCCCTACTCCTTCAAAGAGGCCGGAGAGAAGTTCCCCAAGCAGGGGATCCGCGTCGAACTGATGGGCCCGAAGTACGCGGCGTGGCGTTTCGGGCCTGAGGACACCGACCAAGTCATTCGCGGAATGGCCGGGGATTGGTGCCGGGTCGTCGTCCAACGGCAAGACGCTTCCGAGACCGGGTTGAAGGCTGTCGGCGAGTCTGCCGAGCGGGCCCTCGAGATCGCCCGGGCCTACTAGAACGGTGTCACTCCCCGGTCTCGTCGGCATGATCCACCTCGAACCCCTTCCGGGGGCACCCGGCTATTGCGGTTCGATGGACGTCGTCCTCGACCGTGCCCGCGTCGATGCACAAGTGATCGCCGCTGCCGGCTTCGACGGGATCATGGTCGAGAACTTCGGCGATGCACCGTTCTTCACCGATGACGCCCCGAAGGCAACCATCGCTGCCATGGCCCGTGCCGTCACCGAAGTCGCGGCCGCTGGCCTACCTACCGGAGTCAACGTGTTGCGCAACGATGGCCTCGGCGCTCTCGCCGTCGCTGCAGCCACAGGCGCCCGGTTCATCCGGATCAACGTTCTGTCGGGAACCATGTACACCGACCAGGGTCCGATCGTTGGATCGGCGGCGCTGGTCGCCCGAGCACGACGAGAGTTGTGCCCTGACGTAGCGATCATGGCCGACGTGTTCGTGAAACACGCAACGCCACCCGCCGGATTGACGCTCATCGATGCGACGAACGATCTCGTCGAACGATCGGGAGCCGACGCGGTGATCGTGTCCGGCGCCGGTACCGGAGCAGCCACAAGCCTCGACGATCTCAAGACCGTAGTCGACCGATCCCACCTTCCGGTCTTCGTCGGATCAGGTGCCACCGCATCGACGATCCGCGACATCCTCGCCATCTGCGATGGAGCGATCGTGGGATCGGACACCAAAATCGACGGCATCGCAACGAACCCGGTTGACCCCCAGCGGGCCGCAGCGGTAGTCCGCGCAGCCTCTGCGTAGAGCGCCGCTCTCCGAACTCCAGCCAGATCGACATCGCCGGGCCGATTTGGTGATCCCATAGCCGCCACCTCGCCCTCGGCGAAGGACATTCAGTCTAGAAACGAAACCGGAATGGTCTTCCCACGTCTTGTGGGGTCGGGAAACTTGAATCGGTAGTGCCTGAGACGCATGAAGGAGGGTTGGCGCGTCGCGCCGAATGCCCGTTGTCGGTCTTTCGGCAATCCCGTGCGACTCAGGTGGACCGACACTGTTGCGTGGAGGGTGATCTCCGTGTCTCTCCCCCGCGATCGGGTAGCGTCACTTCTTACACACCACGGCGTGCGTAAGACGATTATGTAATTTACCCCGGCCTCAAGTCCATGTTGAGGTATCGGCCGCTAACCCTATCTGTTGGGCGATTCATCAAAGTCTCGACATCCCCATGAGGGTCGTCGCGACGAAGGACGTCCCGAATGAGGCGAGTGGGCGGCGCTGCGGACGATGGTGCCGCCGCTACTCCCCCGCCTCGAGTTTGAGCGCCGAGTACTCTGTCATCCACTGATGACTGATGACCTCACCGTCGACCAGGCGCTCGCCAAGATCATTGCCCTCTCGGCGAAGATCGAAGGGCTGGACTCTTCCGGTCCCGAGCGGGCTGCCCTCGAGCGCGAGCGCAAGGATCTGAGAGGGGACGTTCGCGAAGCCGCCGATGAGTCTCGATCTGTGCCGGGGCTCCAGAACGAACTCGGCACGCTCGAACGCCGTCTCGCGCAGATCGACGACCGGCCGATCGGCAGGGGCTGGGCAGAGAAGGGCCACTACCCCTGGGTCAATGACCCGGGGGCTCACTCCAACAGGATCAACGAGATGCTCGACACCCAAGATGCAGACGAGCGTGAATCGATCGTCACCCGGATAGCCGAGATCGAGGACGTCCTGAACCCACAAACGGAGTGAAAGAGCTCCGAGCGATTTCTAGCCCACTGAGCTTCGAGCAAGACCGGACACCGTCGGCAGCGAGCCACGAGCAACCGCCTACGTGCTGCCAAGACCCCGGAGAATCCCGTAGGGATAGAGCCCGTCGGCGTGGCCGTCGCCGAAGGTGAATCGGATGGCGTAACCGCCGATGAGATTCGCGTCGGCAATCGATGAGCGGTTGCCGATCTGGATGATCGAACGCGTCTTCGACTCATGGTCCCGACACTCTGCACACGGGCATGACGAACGTAGCGTGTCGCCCGATACCGTGGTCGTGGAACCGTCAATCCATGCGATCGTTACCGATTCTGGGTCGACGTTGATCCGCTCGGGTTCGTGATCCATAGCCACAACCGTAGTAGCGCTCTATCGTCTCCGGCATGGCGGTACCGCAGCTTCATGTCCGTCCGGGGAATCCGGACTTTCTTGATCTCCCCTGGGACAAACCGATCTCGGATTGGGACGACCGGCATCTCGTAGAGATGCCAACCGGGATCCACCGGCACCCGGTCGTCTTCGTCGCGTTCGAAGAGGGGGTCTATGCCATCAAGGAGCTGCCGGTGCGCCTGGCCACTCACGAGTTCGAGACGCTTCGCACCTTGTCGGAACGAACAACGCGATCAGGCCGCCCGGCTGGGCTCGTCGTCCGGCCTTGGGCAGACCCCCACCAGGAGTGCTCCGGCGCCGTCATCACGCGATTCGTCGACTATGCGTTCCCCTATCGCGAACTCGTTTCCGGGGGCGGTTTCGGAGCCCGCCGCACGCAGATGCTCGACGCCTTCGCCGGGCTACTCGTCGAACTCCACCTCGCTGGATGCTTCTGGGGGGACTGCTCGTTGTCCAACGTGCTCTACCGGTATGACGCCGGTGCGATCGAGGCCGTCATGGTGGACGCCGAAACCTCCCGTCTGCACGACATCTTGAGCGACGGCCAGCGCCGGGAGGATCTGGACATCATGCAGATGAATCTCGCCGGCGATATGGCAGACATCGCGGCATCTCAAGGCTACGACCTCGACTCGGCAGATCTCGAAATCGGGTTCGACATCACCGAGCGCTACCTCGCTCTATGGCAGGAATTGACAACGGATCTCGTCATCGCGCCTCACGAGCGATACCGCATTCGAGAACGTGTCGGCCGCCTGAACAACCTTGGCTTCGCCGTGGACGATGTCGAAGTGATCCCCTCCGGATCTTCCAGCCGGATCCGAATCTCCGTGAGCGTCGGTGGTCGCACGTTCCACTCCCAGCGTCTCAGAGAAACGACGGGGATAGACGCCTCCGAACACCAGGCACGGCAGATCCTCAGCGACGTCAGATATCACGACGCGAAGCACGGTGAGAAGGGCGAGAAGGGATCAGCCACGGGCAAGGCGGTCACCACGATGCGCTGGCGTATTTCCCGTTTCGAGCCGTTCGTCCGCCGCATCGCAGACCTCAGGCCCGATGCGGATCCCATCCAGGGCTACTGCGACTTCCTGAATTTCCGATTCGCGATCGCATCGGAAAGAGAGCGCGACATCGAGAGCGCGACTGCCTTCGAAGAGTGGATCGAAGCTGGCCTGCCAGGGTTCGATCCTGCGTTCACATCCCAGGAACCGGACTCGCTCCCGTAGCGCCACCGTCCACAGGCAACACCACACCGGTGATCCACGACGCCGCCCCAGAAGCCAGGAACGCGATGGCAGTCGCCACGTCGCTCGGCTCCCCTATCCGTTTGAGCGGATGAAGCGAAGCGGTGTGGTCTTCCATCCCCTCCCACAGCATGGAGGACAGTTTCGTACGCACGACCGACGGAGCCACAGCGTTGACGCGCACCTGTGGGGCCATCTCGAACGCCAACTGTCGAGTGAGATGGATGAGGGCAGCCTTGGAAACGTTGTAAGCCCCGAGGGCAGTCCCCGGCTGCATTCCCCCAACAGACGAGACGTTCACGATCGAACCACCAGATTCCCTCATCGTCTGATGCCACACCTCTCGTGACCAGACCAGCGGGCCGCGCTGGTTCACCGCCCAGGTCTTGTCGATCGCACCCAAGTCAACATCGGTCAGCGGTCCGGCGGACGGGTTCGTGCCAGCATTGTTGACGAGGACGTCGCAACCACCGAATCGGTCGATCACGGCCGCGACCACTGCCGCCGCTGCGTTGGGATCGTCGGCACGGCCCTCGATCGGGAGAAGCCTGTCCGGTTCCCCGAGACGCTCGGCCGTCGCCACGAGATTCTCGATTCTGCGCGACGTAACGGCGACCCCACGTGCTCCCGATGCGAGGAACTCGGCGGCGACAGCTTCGCCGATGCCTCGACTTCCCCCGGTTACAAGGACTACCTGATCATCGAATCGAATCTCCATATGTTCTCCGTTCAGTGTCCGCCACGGCGGACGCCACCGTACTTCATTCGGGTGTCCTCCACGCGAGCAACGGGCACGTCCCTGCCTCCGTCACGGAACCCGGCGTCCACAACTTCACCGAGGAAGAGGTCGTGCGTCTCGAACTCCACTGTCTGCCAGAGACGGCATTCGAGCCATGCGACCGCTTCGTCGAAGATCGGCACGCCGGTGGTAGACCCTTCGCTGACCGGACGCCCATTCAGCGTCGCACCTTCACGTACCGCAGGCTTCGAGAACGAGCGGAACACTCGCGTGTCCTCGCGATCCCAGAGATTCACCGAGAATGCCTCGCCCTCCCGTACTAGGCGGTTCGTCACGGCTTTGCGGTCGACGGCGATGGCCATCAGGACGGGATCCATGGACACCTGGGTCACCCACGATTGGGTCATCCCGTTCCATTCATCTCCGGAGCGCGATCCGACGAGACAAAGAGCGTTCGGAATCGTCCACGTGACTGCGTTGAGGATCTCCGATTCCATGTCTGCTCTCCGAGTGCTTGCGAATACGATCACACTAGGAGCAGTCGGAACCCCAGAGCAGATACCTACCAGAGAGCACGGCCCAGCGCTCACTCCCCGAGTGGGGCCGGGCCGCTCGACCATCGGACCCGGCCCCGGCACTCGTCCACACACTCCTAGGATGACCTCATGCACATGCTCATCGCGACATCGGGCGTTCTGAGCCCTGATCCGGTCGTCGACTTCACTCGTCGTCTGCTCGGCCAGGACGGTCGCGTCACCCTGATCACCGTCATCGAAGTGCCGCGAGCATTTCTCGAGAACCTTCATGTCTCCGAGGGCCACGGTTCGACATCGAGCGACGAGCACGAGGATGCGGTGGCCAACTATCTCGACGAACGGGGCCGCAAGACGGTGGAGCCGATCAGGGCCGCGCTCGAATCGGCTCGAATCCCTTCGGAAGTGCGTTTCGTGGAAGGCAACGACGCCGCCGCCGCGATATCAGATGCAGCCGCCACCCTCGATGCCGACATCGTCGTCCTCGGGGCCACGCGCTCGATCTTCGACCGTGAGGCCTGGGAGAGCGTGTCTGCTCGGGTTATGCTCGAATCGGACCGGCCGGTCTTGGTCGTTCCCGCCCCCCAGCGAGACGAGCCCCAATCTGGGGCTCACAACGAACCCGAAGAAGAACGAGACTTCGTCGAACCGTAGTTTCAGTGTGCCTTTGTCGCCCGTAGAACGGAGGCAATCTTCGACGCCCCTGTATCGTAGCGATGACGGTCTCACCGCAGGCTCCCGCCAATCCTCAACGTCGACTCGCCGAAGCGCTGCTTCCGACCGAGCCGCCACCGACCGTTTCGTGTGTCACAGCGGTTCCCCTCGTCACCGGGTGGCTTCGCACCTGAGGTCCACGACTGGACCCTGCGATTCGATGGCAGCTTGCAGCGCATGACATGCAGCCTCGACACGGTGCTGGCCGTCGGCGAAGCCTGATCCTGCGACCACCCGATCGATCTCATCGAACGACGACGCACCGGGAAGATCCGCAAGAACCGATGCGAGTCCCGCACGCGACGTCTCCAACGCCTGGATGTATGCATGGTGCAAGTCGAGAACCGACGCCGAAGAAGTCATCGCGTCGAGATCTTGAATGTATCGATCGAGTGCATCGGAGATCCCGGCGAAGAGCTTCGTGGACTCCCGAGCCGTCTCGATGATCGCCGCCTCAACAAGCGCCTGCCCATCGAGGTCGTCCTGAAGCCGAGTGACGGTGTCCTCGAGGGTCGCCAACTGCTTAGCCTTCAGCTCCGTCGACTCGATTCCGTATGCGGCCGCACGCTCCTCCGCGGCCGCCGCATAGTCGGAGACAGAGACGCTATCGGCCGAGCATGCAGAAAGAAGCACTCCCACGCAGATGAAAATGCCCACCAACTGTCTCATGACGAGAGAAGCCCGGTAAGCGGAGCGAATGAATCAACAATCGCGCTGCAGACCAGCTCCGGGATCGTGACGCGACAGAAGAACTCGTACCGAAGGCCTGCCTCGGTCCATCCGAGGCTCAGTCCGTCGGGCACGATGATCGGCACGATGTCGCTCTTCGCAGCACCGACCCCGTCGGGTGCGGATCCGACGCGGAGTACGCCGAGTCGCCCGTTCTCGACCGTGTACGGCTCCACCGTCCACAGCCCGAAGGCGGCGGCATTGTCGACGTCGAGCAGACCAGTTGCCGGGTTGAAAACGAGTTGGCTCGTCATCCACCGAACGTCCTCCGGCACTGCTTCGGGGAACCGGATCGTGGGAAGAGCGGCGGCGATCTCGGCTCGACTCGCCTGGACGAAGCGACTCCCGATTCGACGATCCCACACGGCGGCGATCGCCAGACGAGGATCGCTGCTCGGCGTCACCGGCCCGATGTCGTCGTTGGCCCACAGTACGTCACCGGCCCCGACGAGTCCTTCGTTGCCGATCTCGATGACGGTCGGCGGGGCGGTTGTTGTCGGGGCGGTCACAGCAGTGACCCATCCGCTCGAAGCTTCGCCTGCGCGCTCCAGCGGGCCGGATTCTCCGCAAGCAGAGACGATCACGACAAGTGCCATAGCAATGAACAGCGATCTGACCTTTGACACGCCACAAGTGTGCCACCGTTCGGTGAATATCGTTGTTCATCTCTCTACGCTCGCCAGATGGCCGAACGTACGATCGCCGTAATCCGTCAGGGGTTCGACGACTCCGAAGGCTTCGATACCGGGGTCTCCGAGGCGCTGCTCCGCCGCGTGGGCGACGGGTCTCTCCCCGAAACGTTCCGGGTCTCGACACCCGGCAACGTCGTGGCGTTCGGCAAGCAGGATCGAATCGAGCCTGGCTTCGATCGAGCGATCGAACTCGCTCGGCGGCACGGATTCGCTTCGGTGATCCGATTGCCCGGTGGCCGCGCCGCGGTGTTTCACGATCAGGTCATCTCCTTCTCGTGGGCGATCCCGGGCGCGAATCCGATCCGTGGCATCCGCGAGCGCTTTGATCAGATCGCTGCGCTCGTCGTCGAAGCGCTGGCGAGCGTAGGGGTCAAGGCCTCGATTGGCGAGATCGAGGGCGAGTACTGCCCGGGTGAATTCAGCGTGAACCACGCCGGATCGACCAAGCTCGCGGGTATCGGACAACGGCTCACGAGAACAGCGTCCCATGTGGGCGGCGTTCTCGTCGTTGGCGGCGCCGACCGGATTCGCGAGGTCCTCGTTCCCGTGTACGGAGCCCTCGGGATCGAGTGGGATCCATCGACGGTCGGAGCGGTCAACAACGTCACCCCCC
>CAXMQQ010000052.1:0-15441 GCA_964195545.1 uncultured Acidimicrobiia bacterium
CGGGCAACCAATCAGACAACGACGGCGGCATCAACAACAACTGATCCCGCTCAACAGTACGCACATTCACCATGCCCACATCATGACCGAAACCGCCACAGAACGCGAGAACCCCCCCCATTCATGCGACAGCCCCCAGTGCAAGGGTTTCAGAGAACTGGGCTTCGGGTTGCCTTAGACGTTGAACCGGAAGAAGATCATGTCGCCCTCCTGGACGACGTAATCGCGACCTTCGAGGCGCCATTTCCCGGCCTCCTTCGTTCCAAGCTCTCCTCCGTACTCGGCGAAGTCGGTGCACGACACTACCTCGGCACGGATGAACCCCTTCTCGAAGTCGGTGTGGATCTCGCCAGCAGCGTTCGGAGCAGTAGCGCCTTGCCTGACCGTCCATGCCCGTGCCTCTTTTGGGCCCGCGGTGAAGAACGTTCGAAGGCCCAGCAGGTGGTACGCCGCACGGATCACCTTGTTGAGACCGGGTTCGTTGAGTCCGTACTCGGCGAGCATCTCGGAGCGATCCTCATCCCCGAGGAGAGCAAGTTCCGCCTCGAGATTGCCGGATATGACCACGACATCGGCCCCTTCGTGGGCTGCGTACTTGCGAACCTCCTCGACGTATGGATTTTCACCGAGACCGTCTTCGGAGACGTTCGCGATGTACATGGCCGGTTTGGCCGTCAGGAGGAACAGGTCGCGAACGACGGGCCGGTCGGGTTCGGAGAGCTCCATCGATCGGACTGGACGGCCTTCCGCTAGGTGGGCCTGCACGCGCTCGAAGACCGCCAACCTGGCCACGGCATTCTTCTCGCCGGCTCTGGCCTTGCGCTCGGTCTTCTCGATCGCGCGTTCGACACCATCGAGGTCTGCGAGAGCGAGTTCCGTGTCGATCGTCTCCAGATCCGACGCCGGGTTGATCGTTCCGGCGACGTGAACGACATTGGGGTCGTCGAAGCACCGAACCACCTGAGCGATCGCGTCGGTCTCGCGAATGTGGTGGAGGAACTGGTTGCCAAGTCCCTCGCCCTGGGACGCTCCTTCGACGAGTCCCGCGATGTCGACGAACTCCATGATCGTTGGGACGATCTCCTCCGGGTGGACGATGCCCGCGATCGTCGCGAGGCGTTCATCGGGCACCAGCGCAACACCCACATTCGGCTCGATCGTGCAGAACGGGTAATTCTCTGCCTGGATCTCACCGCGCGTGAGCGCGTTGAACAGCGTCGATTTACCGACGTTGGGGAGACCGACGATGGCGCAACGAATACCCACGAGGACCTTTCAGAAGAGGGGTCATCAGAATAGGGCAGGGCGTCGTGCATCAGCCGTCGGATCGTCAGTTGCGATCGATCCCGTCCGATGGCCTAACGTCTCCGCTGTGAACACCGATGCCCTCACCGCGCTGATCGAGTCGAGCGACCTCGACGGTCTTGTCCGATTCGTCGACGGTTTGGTGACGAGTCGCGACTGGAGCGGAATCGAGGTGATGAGGGACCGCTGCCGCGAAGCCGTCGAACGCGGAAAGCAGGTGTGGGGTCCCGCTGAATACGCCGAGTATCGCCTCGCCCTGGATGCCCCCGCCGATCGAGCGGCGGCGGTGCTCGGCGACGGCAAGGGGCGCTACGGGCCGGGACCGCTGTGGGAGGTTGCAGCGTCGCGACACAGTTGGTGCGAGATGGAGCCGCTCGTGTCGATCCCGACGCTGCGGGCCATGATCGGTCACGAACGGGCTATCAGGGGCGACGCGGTCGATCCCGATTCCATCGACGAGAACATCGTTGAGATTCCTCCCGTTCTCCAGCCATGGGAGCCGATCTATCCGGTGGCCGTCTACCGCGAGGACGGCGTCGATTTCCCCGAAGGTGACCGCATCTCCCTCGAATGGGTCGACTTGCCCGGGGCCGGGAGACAGGTCGACGACGACGGGCCGGGGGAGGCGCTGCTCGCGCTCGTGCGGCCGTGGTGGGACGAATCCAGCGGCCATGCCGACGTGGTTCAGGTCGAAGGAGATGCACTGGCGGCGATACGGGCCATCGGACCGCGCCGGGCCCGGATCGCCGACGTGACGCTCGGCGAAGCTCTTGCAGCGATGGTGTGGACGGGATCGAGCGGTGGGGCGTACGGCAGCCGGCGCGGGACGCCGATCGGGCGGTCCCTGGCCTGGTGGGTGTTGGCGACGCTCCTCGGCTACGACGAGATGCCGGACGATCCGTCGGACCTCGAAGAGGCAGCAGAACTGCGATGGGTGGTGTGGGATCCGGGGGACGCCGTTGGGGGATGGGCGTTGCACTTGGCCGTCGAGGACCCGCAAGACGGCGTGGCGTGGGCCATCAGCGCCGTCGATATGGCGTAGTCGCCGATTCGCCTATGAAAGCCATCGACGGGCGGCGTACCGTACGGGTATGACAGGGCATCGCACACGTGGGAGCGCTGAGCGGCGGTCGCCGATCTTGGCGGCCGTGTTGTCTGCCCTGCTCCCGGGCGCCGGACAGTGGTATGCGGGACGGCGTGTCCGTGGGGTCACGTTCGCCGCACCGGTTGCCGTGTCGCTCGTCGGACTCGTGATCGGATCACTCTCGGGGGCGATCGGTCCTCGTTCGGTTCTGACGTGGGTTGTCCAACCCGAGCTTCTTCGGACCTCCCTGATCGTCAGCATCGCGATCCTGATCTGGCATTCCGCAGCGATCATCGATGCGTACGTGGTCGCAGGAGGGGGGTGGGCGACTCCCCGGTTCGCTCCCATCGTCGTCGCGGGGTTGCTGGTTCTCGTCGCGGTCCCACAAGCTGCAGCAGCGGCCTACATCATCCGGGGCATCGAACTGCTCGAAGAGGTCTTCGTTGTCGACGAGGTCTTTGTTGCCGACGAGGTGCCAGTGTCACCAACCGTCACCTTCCCGGTGTCCGATCGAGAGCCGCTGACTCCTGATCCTGCATCGATCTGGGATGAACCCGTTGGGTTCGAGTTTGAGCGATCGACGAGGAACCTCCTGTTCCGTGACGGCGTCGGGGATCCTGAAGCGATCGCGGTGTGGCCCGACATCCTGGCGCCGCCGAGTCCCGACGCCCCGTTCCTTCCTTTCGATGAGCGGATTGGTGCCGACCGTCTCACGATCCTGCTCGTCGGCGCCGACGAAGGACCCGGCAGGGAAGGTCTCCGAACCGACTCGATGATCGTCGCGACGGTCGACGTCGCGTCGGGAGAGGCAGCGCTGTTCGGTCTGCCACGGAACTTCAAGCGCGTGCCGCTACCTGCGCGGTTCAGGAGTTCGTTCATCGAACTGCAGAAGAGGGCCATCGTGAGAGAGGCCATCGACCAAGATGAAGACGGCTACCCCGATAGCTGGGTCGACGAAGACGGTGACGGCATCCCCGACGAACCGGGGTTCGTGCCGTGTGGATGCTTCCCAGAGATGCTGAACCGCGTTCACCAGTACACGATGGATTGGACCCGAAGCTATCCCGATACACCCGACCCAGGGCTGGCAGCGTTGAGGGACACGATCGCCCACCTCATCGACCTGCCAATCGACTACTACTTCATGGTCAACATGGCAGGATTCGTCGACGTCATCGACACGATCGGCGGTGTCGACCTGATGGTGAAAGACTCTTTCCACGTTGCAGTCTCCGCGCCATCGGAGGACTCGCCGAAAGCCCGAGTTGACGTCGAACCCGGGATGAACCACCTGAGCGGTCTCGAAGCGCTGGCCTACTCGAGATGGAGAATCGGTTCGTCGGACTACGCGCGAATGCAGCGACAGCGGTGTCTCATCCGGGCCGCAACCGACCAGGCCGACCCGCTCACCCTCGTCCGCACCTTCCACACCCTCGCCGACGTCGTGCAACGTTCGGTCGTCACCGACATACCGCTGAGCCTGCTGCCCGATCTCGTCGAGGTAGTGGGGCGGATTGACCTCGATCACATCGCAACGGTTGGGTTCGTTCCTCCGACATACAACAACGGACGGGCGCCCGGTGGTTATCCGATTCCGAACGTGAGTCGCATCAGGTGGAAAGTCGATGAGGTGCTCGAAGGGGGAGTCGCCGAACAGAGCCGGAGTGGCGAGAGCGAGTGCGACGTCTAGGTGTACCCGGCGTGGAAGTCGACCGGTGACGGAATCAATCAGGTCATATTGGCGCGGGCGGCCTCGGGATCATCAACCGTGACGGCGAAGTGGAGTCCCTCCGCGTTCGTGTGGAGAAGGTAGATCGAGTCGATGTTGACACCCGCATCGGCGAGGCGTTGTGCAACTTCGGCGAGGGCACCGGGTTCGTCCGGCAGGAAGGTGTCGAGTACCGGGCGCTCATCGAAATGGAGTCCCGCCTCCTTCAGGACTCGTCGGGTCACGTTCGAGTTATCGGTCATGACTCGAACGAGGCTCTCTCCCTCCGATCCAATCGCCGCGAGTGATTCGATGTGAACGCCAGCGTTTGAGAGACGCCGTGCGAGGGTGGCAAGTTGGCCCGGTTGATTCGCGAGAGTAACGGAGAACTCTTTCATGAGTCCATTGTACGACATGGGGCCTCGACCTGCATCGCTAAGACGGTGTCCGGTTCGCGAGGCGCTTGGACGAAGCGGACGATCACGGGGAAGAGGAGTGTGGCCACCATGGCCACGACTATGGCGATCACGATCGCGGAACGAACGAGGCGGCGACGTCGCAGCTGCTCGAGTTCCTCCGGAGTGAGTTCTTCATCCATCTGGTGGATTCTTGCGCATTTCCGGGACTCTGCGAGCATCGAACGTATGTTCGATTACGATGAGGTCGTGATACGGTACGCGGAGCTTCACGCACACACGAACTTCAGCTTCCTCGATGGGGCTTCCCACCCGGCCGATCTCGTTGCACGCGCCGCCGAACTCGGCTACACAGCGCTTGCCGTCACTGATCACGACGGGTTCCGAGGGGCTGTAAAGGTTCACGTTGCCGCACGCGACGTCGGTCTCCCGATCGTCTACGGAGCCGAGGTGGGGATGCCGCGACACGAAACAGGAGACACGAGACAGGAGGCAGGCTTGACCCCCTCCGCCTTACTGCGCTCGGCACCTCCGAAAGAGGAAGCCCCCCTGCTCGGTCGCTCCGCTCCTCCGCGTCCCCCCGCTTCGCAGGGGGACGGTGCTGGTCTCTACGCAACAGACGTTGATCCTGTCCCACCGGCCGAAGGAAGGGGGGACGCGGAGGAGCGCAGCGACGACGCAGGGGGGCGGCCCAGGAAGCGGATGCATGGGAGCAAGCCCGTTGACCTTCCTCCTTCAGATCATCTGGTTCTCCTAGCCCCCGATCCGGTGGGGTATGGGGCGTTGAGCCGGTTCGTGACCAGAGGCCAGTTCCGGGGCGAGAAGGACCGACCGGCCTACTCATACGACGACCTTGCTACCGCATCGCGTGACGGCAACTTCGTTGCCCTGACCGGATGCCGCGGCGGATCCGTCCCCCGAGCCGCGCAAGCTGGAGACCTGGCAGGTGCGATGACCGCCGCAGCCAGGCTGCGCGAGATCTTCAGTGGTCGGCTCTTCATCGAACTCACCCATCACGGCATGCCCGATGACGACGCTCGTAACGACGTCCTTCTCGAGGTGTCTCGCCGCCTTCAGATTCCGTACGTCGCGACCAACAACGCCCACTATGCGCAGCGTCGCGACGCGGACCTCGCAGAGGTTCTCGCCGCCATCGCAGGACGACGCGATCTCGATACCGCCGATGGCTTCCGACCGGCGACCGATCTCCGGCATCTCCGATCCCCCGAGGAGATGTCTGCTCTCTTTCACCGCTATCCCGGCGCGGTTGAGCGGTCCGCAGACATTGCAGCAACGCTGGCTTTCGATCTCGATCTGCTCGCCCCGGAGTTGCCGGACTTCCCGATGCCGGGCGCATTCACAACCGAAGACGAGTACCTGAGGCACCTCGTCGACGAGGGTGCTCGCGACGTGTACCCGGGCAGGGCAGGAGGGATGGATCCTGATGCACGTCGGAGGATGGACCACGAACTGTCGGTGATCTCCGACCTCGGTTTCGCCGGGTTCTTCCTCGTTGCGTGGGACATCGTCACGTTCGCACGCTCGCAGGGCATCTACTGTCAGATCCGCGGATCGGGAGCGGACTCAGCAGTCTGTCGCTGCCTCGGGCTGACCCGCGTCGATCCGATCCGTCTGAACCTCCCGTTCGAGCGGTTCCTCTCCTCCGAACGCGGCCGACCGCCAGACATCGACATCGACTTCGAAGCCGAACGCCGCGAGGAGGTCATCCAGTACTGCTACCGACGGTACGGGCGGGAGCGGGCGGCGATGGTCGCCAACGTCATCACCTACCGTGCACGGTCGGTGCTCCAGGATGTCGGCAAGGCCTTCGCTCTCACACAGGCTCAGGTCAATGGACTCACCCGTTATCTCGATACCCGAGACCCCGCGGCGATCGGTGACGTCGTCGATCTGCCGGTTGGGCTCACCAGCGATCTCATCGTCGACGTGTGTCGCCGCCTCGACGGGTTCCCCCGCCATCTCGGTATCCACTCAGGAGGCATGGTCGTTGCGCGCCGACCACTCTGGGAGACGGTGCCGATGGAATGGGGGAGGATGGAGGACCGCTCCGTTCTCCAATGGGACAAAGACGATTGCGCGACGATGGGAATCGTCAAATTCGATCTCCTCGCGCTCGGTGCGCTGAACGGCATGCACCTGACCGTCGACCTCATCGCAGACACCCACGGCATCGACATCGACCTCGCCACCATCGCGCAGGAACCCGTTGTCTACGACCTGATGACCAGGGCCGACACCGTCGGGATCTTCCAGATCGAGTCCAGGGCACAGATGGCGACCCTCCCGAAACTGAAGCCGAGGACTTTCTACGACCTGGCGATCGAAGTGGCCCTCATCCGGCCAGGACCGATCCAGGGTCAATCCGTGCATCCGTTTCTTCGGCGCAGAAATGGGGAGGAGGCCGTCCGATATCCGCACCCGTCGGCCGAGCCGATCCTGAGAAAGACCCTCGGTGTCCCGATATTTCAGGAGCAACTGATGGAACTCGCCAGGATCTGTGCCGGCTTCACCCCCGGCCAGTCAGACCGGTTGCGTCAGGCGATGACGCACAAGCGGGCATCGGAAGCGATGGACCGACTCCATGCCGAGGTGTTCTCCGGCATGGCCTCAAACGGCATCACCGGCGCTCCCGCAGATGAGATCTGGGAGAAGCTCCAGGGGTTCGCGTCGTTCGGGTTCCCGGAGAGCCACTCCGTCTCGTTCGCCTACATCGTCTACGCGGCCGCATGGCTGAAGCACCACTGGCCCACCGAGTTCTTCGCAGGTCTGCTCAACGCCCAGCCGATGGGTTTCTACACGCCGAACTCGCTCGTGCAAGATGCCCAACACCACGGCGTCGTCGTCCTCGTCCCCGATGTGAACGCCTCCGAGTTCGACTGCACGATCGAGCCGTTCCAGGCTGATCGCGATGACGTCGCTCACTATCTCGGGGGATCATGGCGGCGAGGAAGAGGACCGGTGGATGATCCGGTCCGCCCGGCCGTCGCTCTGAGGATCGGTCTCCGGTACGTTCGGGATCTTGGCGAATCGGAGATCGTGCGGATCGAGGCAGCTCGCATGATCGGAGGTGCATTCACCACCCCGGAGGATCTGGCGCAACGAACGGGTCTTCCGCTCGACGCCTATGAGAGTCTTGCCGCGTCCGGTGCGCTCACACCGGTCGGCCTCGACCGGCGAGAAGGGATGTGGACGGCAGGGACGCTGGTTGAACTCGGCCCGGACCGGCTCTCGCTCCCACCCAGTGGCGAGGTTCCGTCGCTCCCCGAGATGAACGGCGCCGAGTGTGTCCAGGCAGACCTCTGGTCGACGGGAATCTCCACGACACATCCTGTCTCACTTGTCCGCGGCACGCTGAACGGGCGGGGGTGCCTCCCGATCGAAACGATTCTGGAAGAGCGCCGACACGGCACCCGTGCCCGCGTCGGCGGGATCATCACCCACCGCCAGCGACCGTCGACGGCTCGCGGCGTTCGATTCTTGAACCTCGAAGACGAGACGGGTCTACTCAACGTGGTTGTCCTCCCGCAGGTGTGGGATGCGCACTACGAGATCGCACGCAAGGCTGTGGGAGTCGTGATCGACGGGGTCGTCGAACACGTCGACGGGGTCACAAACTTCGTCGCACACCGATTCGCCCGGTGGTCGGTCGACGGTATCCGATCACGTGATTTTCGATAATCAGCTTCACCCCACAGGGGTAGTGTGCCGATGCACAACGTGTACGCGAGTTTGGAGGATCGATGACCAAGACGTTCACGGGTGACGTGCTCCTTCCGGGGGAGGCAGGGAGCGGACTCACTGCAACGTTGACCCTTGATCCCGAGCGCGTCACATTGACATCCGGAGACAACCAGCTGGGCTCGTGGGATCGCAGCGACTACGTGATCACCCCGGAGAACAACGGGTCGTTCAACCTGTCTCTCGGCGGCGAACTGGTGCTCTTCCGTCCGGACTCTCCATCTGAGTTCGCCGGCGCATCGGAGGTCCCCCTGACTTCTGCGGTGTCGTCGCACGCTCAGGTCCTCCGACCGATGGTGAAGGACGACGACTATCTCGACGAACTCGTCGCCGACGTCAAACCGATCCGCAACCCTCTCGACGACGGCGGAATCTCCAACGCGTTCGTCGTTGTGATGGTGCTTCTCGCGGCCGTGATCTCGGTGGCGGCGATCGTCACCGCAGCACTCGTCTAGCAGGTGCCCTGCGAACCCTGGGTTCGCAGGTGCGCATAGGTGCTCTGCCGGCCCACAGAACGACGGGCGGGTGTTCTCTCTACCGATTCACCGTCACCGTACGGAGGATTTCGATCGCCCTGGTCGTATCGGCGTCGGATACGTCGAGGTGGAACACCGCGCGAATCCGAGTCGTGCCGAGGGAGAGGGTGTCGACACCGGCAGAGCGGAGCCGCTCGGCAAACCGGGAGGCGTCGGCCACGGCGACGAAGACGATGTTCGTCTGGACGGATTCGAGATCGACGGTGAGACCGGTGAGATCAGCAGCCGCTTCCGCAAACCGACGGGCGTTCGTGTGGTCATCGACGAGACGATCGCGGTTGTGCTCAAGGGCATGAAGGGCACCCGCAGCGATGATCCCTGCCTGACGGAACCCGCCGCCGTACATCTTCTTGAACCAGCGGCCGCGATCGATCACCTCACGCGGTCCGGCAAGGGCCGACCCCACCGGAGCGCCGAGGCCTTTCGAGAAGCACACGTTGACCGTCTCCGCGGTATTGGCGTACTGATCGAGACCGACGCCGGACGCGGCCGTCGCGTTCCACAACCGCGCACCGTCGAGATGAACGGCGAGTCCGAGGTCTCGCGCCGCCCCGTTCACCGCTCGCATGGCGTCAAGCGGCCAGACCGTTCCGCCCGCCTCGTTGTGGGTGTTCTCCATGGTCACGAGCGTCGTTGGATCGAAGAGTCCCGGTGGGAACTCGGGCGACGGACCGGGCGCCGCGTCGACGACCTGATCCGGTGTGAAGACTCCGTGGACACCGTCAACAGGGATGATCGTGACGCCCGCGAGCGCAGCAGGAGCACCGCTCTCGTGCGCCCGGATGTGTGACTCGGCATCCATGACGACCCGGTCACCGTGACGCGTGTGGACACGGAGAGCGATCTGGTTCGCCATCGTTCCGGACGGCACGTAGACGGCAGCCTCTTTGCCCAGGAGTTCTGCGACTCGCTCTTCGAGTCGGATGACGGTCGGATCGTCCCCGAGCACGTCGTCTCCGACCGGAGCCGACGCCATGACGACCCTCATCTCCTCGGACGGGCGTGTGACGGTGTCGGATCGGAGGTCGATCATCGGAGTTCCCATCCGTCGGCGGTGAACATACGGGGGTGAACGGCAAAGGCAAGTGACCCGTCTGCCTGTCCAATGTCCTCCCACTTCGCGACGTTGAGATCGAAAGCCAGGACGGTGGCGGTCTTCACAACGATTCGGCCACCGGTGATCCGCTGTGCCAGGAGAGACCACGTCGGTTCGTGGCCCACGAGCATGAGCCGCTTAGTGTCCTCACCACAGCGGGTTGCCACGCCGATCGCCGACTCGGGCCCGCCTCCGTAGAGTTCCTCGTCGATCTCGAGTCGACTGCCCCATCCTCCGGAGATCCGGGCGAGCGCCGCGGTGGTCTCTGCGCGGATCGCAGGAGATGAGATGAGGAGGTCGGGGATCTCACCCATCTTCCTGAGAACGAGTCCCATGGTCGCCGCCGAGCGTTCGCCGCGGTCGTTGAGGGGTCGATCGCGGTCACCTCGAGTGTTGGAGGTCCAGTCGGACTTGCCGTGGCGGAAGAGCATGAGACGGAGCATGAGGTGAGGATACTTCCTCGGCTCAGCCCGGGACCGACAGGGCGAGGAGAACCTGGGTGCGGTAGCAGGGAGGAGTCACCAGACGCGGCTCGGTGCGGCAGGCGCAACGAACTGGTTCCTTGCACGGGAGAGATCCGAGGTGAAGAAGAGCATCGCTCTGACAGGGATCAGCAACGTGGAACTATCTCCGGAGGTCCCGAATGAGGGAACCGGCGTCACCGGATTGACCACAACGTATGCAACGACCGGTACCGCCACCGCGCCCGGGCGACGAGGACGATTCGCTCGTGGGGATCGGACAGCACCCCGACCGACAACGCGACGGCGATGAACGCGGTTGCGGCAACCACTTTGAGCCATCGGAGTGACGGGGAGGCTGCGACCTCCGACCACACGAGTGCTGCGACGAACACGGCGGTGAAGAGAGCGGCGCATGCGGTCGTCGCCGATGAGCCTATCGTCTGCAGCAGCACTCACATCTAGCCGAGGGGAATTTGCGTGAAGATCAACGAGACCATGACCGCAGCGTTCAACGACCAGATCACGATGGAGCTCCAGGCTGCCCACAACTATCTGGCGATGGGGGCCTGGTTCGAGTCCGCCGGCTTCTCGGGAATGGCGGCATGGATGCACGCCCAGTCGGCCGAGGAAACCGGGCACGCCATGAAGTTCTACCAGTTCGTCCTCGATCGCGATGGGCGCGTCGCTCTCGGTTCGCTCGCTGCACCGCCAGCCAAATTCGATAGCGCACACTCAGTGTTCGAGCAGGGTCTCGCTCAAGAGCTTGAAGTCTCAGCGTCGATCAACAACCTCTATGCGCTCGCCCTGGAGGAGAAGGACTTCGCATCGCTCCCACTCCTCGACTGGTTCGTCACCGAGCAGATCGAAGAAGAGGCGACGTTCTCGCAGATCCTCGACGACCTTGCGCTCGCGGCGGGGGGAGCTCAGCCGATGTTGTTCCTAGACCGAGAGCTCGGTGCCCGCAGCGCAACCGAGTAGGAGAGGCGGCCGGGGGCAGGCTGAAACGGTGCGTGGACGCCACTTTTCCTCGCTCTGAGGGGGAGGAAGAAGACCGATCCAATGGTCACCTGCACTCCCTTATCGACGGGTTCAGTGAGAGCCACGGCGCCGAACGATCCGAACTCCTTGAGTGGTCTCATCGGCGCAATTCATCGCATGTGTGGGGAGGACGACTCGGATTCGTCCCGGCAGCGTGCACTGCCTATCGTATTGCGCTCCCTCTACGAAGGCCACCATGACAACCACACGATCAGCGATTTCGAAGCGAGCCATCGGTGTCGCCGAGTCGGCGACACTGGCAATTGGTGCACAGGCGAAGGCATTACGTGCAGCCGGCGAACCGGTTATCGGTTATGGGGCCGGTGAACCCGACTTCCCGACGCCGTCATACATAGTCGACGCGGCACGGGTAGCCGTCGACGATCCGGTGATGCATCGATACACCCCCGCTTCGGGCCTCCCAGCGTTGCGAGAAGCGGTCGCAGTGAAGACGGCCCGCGATTCGGGCATCCCAGTGGACCCGTCGCAGGTGATGATCACGAATGGCGGCAAGCAAGCCGTGTACCTCGCACTCCAAGCCCTCATCGATCCAGGGGACGAGGTGCTGCTCCCCGCCCCGTACTGGGTCACGTACCCGGAGGCGATCCGTCTCGCCGACGGTGTCATGGTGGCGGTGTCGACGTCAGACGAAGTTGGGTTCCAGGTCACTGTCGAACAACTTGAAGCGGCGACGACGAGCCGGACGAAGGCTCTCATCTTCGTGTCGCCATCCAATCCCACAGGTGCCGTCTACAGCCGCGATCGGATGGCTGAGATCGGGCGATGGGCCGCCGATCGAGGAATCTGGATTATCACCGACGAGATCTACGAACACCTTGTCTACGGCGATTCAGCGTTCCACTCGATGCCGGCCGTCGCCCCCGAGATCGCCGATCGAACGATCATCGTCAACGGGGTAGCGAAGACGTACGCGATGACCGGGTGGCGTGTCGGCTGGCTGATCGGACCTGTCGATGTGACCGCCGCTGCCATCCGCCTCCAGAGCCACATCTCGTCAAACGTTGCGAACGTCTCTCAGCGGGCTGCCCTCGCGGCCGTCACCGGTCCGATGGACGCTGTTGAGGAGATGCGCGTCGCGTTCGACCGCAGGCGGCAGACGATGGTGCGTTTGCTCAATGATGTGCCCGGTGTCGAATGCGCTGACCCCGGAGGTGCCTTCTACACGTTCCCGAATCTCACGGGCCTCCTTGGGCGCGATCTGGGCGGTAGAACCGCGGAGACGACAATGGATCTCGCGGCGCTTCTGCTGGACGAGATCAAGATTGCGATTGTCCCCGGCGAAGCCTTCGGTTCCCCAGGGTACGCTCGATTGTCGTTCGCCCTCGGCGACGAGGATCTGGAAGAAGGGCTGACGCGCCTCATTCGTTTGGCTACCTGAGGCGGTCGATTTCCTCGGCAACCTTCGACCATGCCCGCGTCGCGGGCTCGATGAGTTCGTTGTGCCCAACGCCCTCGAGTTCGTGGTAGACCACCGTGTCTCCTTCGTCGGCGGCCCGACCGGCGAACTCACGGCTGATTGTTGCTGGAACCCGGTCATCCTCATCTCCGGTGACGATGAGCAGCGGAACTCCGATCGGGAGGTTTCTGATCGGTGAAGCCGTGGCATACCGATCGGGCGACTCGTCGGGTGTTCGGCGGATGAAGGCGTTCACGGCATCGGCGCCGATCCCTGTCCGGTGACCAGCCTCGAGATCAGCGATCGGAGCAATCGCCACGACGGCCAAGATCTGAGGCTCGCTTGTGCCCACCGCCGACTGCAGTGCGAGTTGACCGCCGGAGCCATGGCCGACCACGATCACTCGATGGAGATCAAGTTGGTGACCATCGGCGAACACGTTGAGCGAGTCGATCGCCGTCGCGACGTCCGCGGTGGTCGCCTGCCATCCTCCACCTCCGCCGACCCGGGAGAATTCCACATTCCACGTCGCCCACCCGCGTTCGGTCAGATCCACCGCGGCCGCGTCGAGGAGATCTCGAGCGACGGTGTTGCGCCAGAAACCCCCGTGTAGCAGCACGGCAACCGGATGGGGTCCCGATCCGTGGGGAATCCTGAGGTCACCGACGTTGTCCGGGTCCGGACCGTATTCGATCGTCTCGACGGGCCACGAGGCGCGTGCAACGAGGTGCCGAATCGCATCGCGATATCCGATGATGCCACGCCCGAAGACTGTTGCCACACAGACGTCGGAGACCACTGAGACCCGTCGCCACGGTTCCCGATCTTGGATGTTCGAGATGTGGACCTCGACGGTGGGAATACCGATCGCCTCGATTGCATCCCGGATCGCAAAGGAGTAGTGCGTGAACGCGCCGGGGTTGATCACGACACCGTCGGCATCTCGGGCGGCGTGCAGGCGATCGATGATGTCACCCTCGTGGTTCGATTGGAAGGTTTCGATCACCGCACCCAGGTCAGCGGCCCAGGACCGACAAGACGCATCGAGGTCTCCGAGACTGGTCGAACCGTAGATCTCGGGCGAGCGTGTTCCGATGAGGTTCAGGTTCGGTCCGTTGATGATGACGATCCGCATAGCTGTAGTTTCGGCTGGAGGAGCGGCCGATGCAAGCCGACGCTCACATCGACCGAGTGCTCACGGTCAGCCGGAGGCTCCCGAAGGTTGAAGCGCGGCAAGCAGGGACGCGAGCTGGTTCGCCTGGTCGTCAACACTCGCTGAGAAGTCCGATCCCACTTGTGTCCACGCATCGCCTCCGGGATCGGAAAGTCGCATGGTGAGGCGAGTGCCGCTCTCGAGACGATCCAACTGGTACGTCCAAGCCCAGTCCTCGAGGCCGGCGACGTCGTAGCGGAGGGTGATATAGGAGAACGGCCTCCAGTCGGCGACGTGCTCGACGATGACATCGGGACCATGCATGCAGTGATTCACGGTCCCGATACCTCTGCGTCCCTCTGTCATGGTCAAGACTTGATCGACGAGCCTCTGCCACTGGGGCCGCTTGGTTGGGTCGGTCAGGTACTCCCACACCGTTTGTGGTGCCGCAGACGTTTCGAAGGACGTCTCGTGAACGGACTCGGCGCTCGTGACGTAGTCTCGATTCCTCTCCTGCTCGAATGTCCACCGGACGGCGAGATCCTGTACAAAGACGTCGACCTCGCCGATGTCGCTGAACACTTCCTTGTGAGGCAGGAAGCCGAGAATGGCCGGGTCCATTGCCATGGCATCGAGCGTCGTCTTCGTATAGACCGCGTATGCGGGTTTGTTGATCTTCGCTCCCGCTGTCCCCTTCGCCAGGCGATGGAGGAGGATCACGTCGGGACCGGTCAACTCCTCGGAGCGGGCGATCCGTCGTAGGACGTACTCTCCATCGTGGACAAAGAACTTCAGGTCAAGACTGGGGATCCGGATACAAGCGTTGCATTCGCACGTCGTGGCGTGAGAAACGTCCCTCAGCCGCTTCTGGAATGCGAAGTACGCCGTTTCGATGGTGTCCATTATCATCGACGGGTTGATCGACCCGGTGCTCGCATACGCGAATGCTGCGTCGCCCTCGAGCTTCGAGAGTTGGAACGAAGGTTCGATGGCTCCCACGATGATCTCGAGGAGGTCGGCGACCACGTCTTGCGCATGGGTGAGTTCGGTGTCTCCCATGTACTGCGTGTAGCCGGTGATGTCTGCCAAGAGCAAACATCCCCGATCCGGTGTGCCTAGATCCATAGTCATCAGGAGCGACCCTACCAGAGCAGCGGTGGGAGGATCTAGGTTGTTTGGGAGGAAAGGAGCGTCCTACTTCTCAGCCTCAATGGTCATGTCGTGTGGGTCGGCGCCAGCGTTCGGGCGAGATTCAAGGTCTCTTGGTCGAGCGCGGAGTCCATTGTTGAGACCGACGCGCTGAGAGCACCGAGAAGTGCGTCGGCAACGGTGGAGACGGTGGCGGAGGCGCGGGCACCGGTGGCAATGTGCCGCTCGCGGAGCCTGGGCTCGTCGCGCGCTACTACATGGACGAGGCGGCGTCGGGCCAGATCCCCACGCAGCTGCTGGATGCCGCCCCGAACCC
>CAXMQQ010000053.1:0-22319 GCA_964195545.1 uncultured Acidimicrobiia bacterium
GGGACCTTCACCGCCTGGACACCACCAGTGTGAGCCAACTCGGCGAACACCCTCCGGTCGATCCTCGATAGGGTTCCTCGGTCCAACGCCATCAGCATCACCTCAATCGGTTAACCAGTTGACCGGCCGCAACTTGTTGCATGTGCGTGTGTGATTTGACAGGGTTCGTGCACGAACGCGGTGACAGGGTTGACGCGAAGCTCGCGAGGGCTGTTCTGCCGGCGGGGATGGTTCGACGTGCGGTTTACCGTTTCGATCTGGTCCATGTGACGGATGGTGGAGAAGGACCCTTGGCACAGAGTTGGCGGAACATCCATTGCCGGACTCTCCACTGAGAATTCGGGTTCTTCGCTGTCGGCGAGAACTCGGCCGTCACGGATACTGATGGCGTGCTGCATTGCGACGGAATAGACACGACAACCCTCTCAGCAGAGTGTCAGTAACCCTGTCAACCGAATCCCCGCAGAGTCGCCCGAACCCTGGAATTCGTTGTGCTGCTACGCTTCTCGCAGCATCGACGGATATTCGAAAGAAATCTCCTGGATCCGCGCTCTGGGGCCGTCTCGGCTCGCTGTCAAGGGTTCGCCAACTCTGCGCCAAGGGTCAGATACGACGATCACACCCGAGACCAGGCGACGCCGAGATGAAAGGCCTCTCACCAACCCTCCAAACGCCACCAGACCAACCGGGACGAGCTCCAACGGCAGTTCCCTGGCCGGCCGGCCGCCTCGAACCCTCTCACCAAAGTCTCATCAACCCTCTCACGAGAGTGTCAGCAACCCTGTCAAGAACCCTGTCAGAAACCCTCCAATTGCAGGTCAGGCACAACGTCCGCGAACGTGAGCGCCCCCTCCCCGCCGGCAACAGCCGAAAGAAGAGAACATCGACAATGGCAACGAAATAACACTCTGCTGAGAGGGTTAACCCGCATGATCCGACCATGAACACCAACGACGACCGTCTCCTCACCGCAAAAGAACTCGCCGACTTCCTCGACGTCCCAATCAAGACCCTCTACGCATGGCGCTACCGAGGAGGAGGACCTGTCGGCTTCCGGGCCGGCAAGCATCTCCGTTACCGATGGGTCGACGTCGAGGTGTGGATTGAGGACCGTATCGCCCACACGTGTCACTCCCGGGTGGCACAATCGCCGTAGAACCGTCGGATTGGCTGTTTCGAGAAGGTGCCATCGTGGCATGGGTAGAGAGACACCAAAGGACAAGGGCCACGCCTGGCGGGTCGGCTACCGGGTCCCTGATCGGTGTCAGCGTTACAAGACGTTCACCCGCAAAACCGACGCCGACCTGTTCGCTGTGGTATCCAGAACAGCAACGTCCAGTGACGCCATCGAGGTCGCCGCTTCCGGATGGGTCTCGGCGTTGATCGATGCCGGTTGTGGGGGTCATATCTACGAATTGGATGTGACAGCCCTGTCATCAAAGTGTCAATAACCCTGTCAGCAGAGTGTCAGAAACCCTCCAACTCACTCACGCCGGGCGATAACACTCGAATGACAGGGTCGTGCATCACGATGTTCTGGGCCTCAAGCGTGGATTCCTGTCGTTGCCATCTGCTATTGCTTGCAAGTAGTCCGTCGTAGAAGGAGCTGGACATGGCGCACATTCGGAAGAAGGGTACGGGCCGGTGGCAGGTCCGATACCGGGATCCGTCGGGCACGGAACGGGCTCGCACCTTTCGGCGCAAGACCGACGCTGAGAGGTTTCTCGTCACAGTCGAGACGGACAAGCTCCGCGGAACGTGGACCGATCCCCGACTCGGCAAGATCACCGTCAGCGAGTGGATGCCCACATGGCAGGCGAGCCGCGTCCACCTCCGCCCATCCACTCGAGCCGGCGCCGAATCAATGCTGAAGAACCACGTACTCCCCTACTTCGGCACACGTCAACTCGGATCCGTCACGCCCACCGACATACAGGGATTCGTGGCTCACCTCGAGGAGAGGGGCCTCGCATCGTCGACGATCCGCCACAACTACTTGCTGATCGCCAGCCTGTTCTCTTCGGCACTCGAATCCGATCTCATCATTCGCACTCCCTGTCGCGGCATCAAGCTGCCGCCGAAGTCGCAGACCGAGATGCGCTTCCTCACCGCCGACGAGGTAGACGAAGTCGCCGCAGCAATCGACGAGCCATACCGGGCCCTCGTGCTCACGGCCGCTTACACCGGATGCCGCTTCGGGGAGCTCACCGGACTGAGGGTGCCTCGCCTGGATCTCCTCAGACGCAGCCTGACGATCACTGAGACGCTTACTGACGTACGCGGGCAGGTGAGCCTGGCACCGCCCAAGACGAGCGCTGCACGGCGTCAGGTGGCCCTGCCAAAGTTCCTCAGCGAGGAACTCGCCCGACACCTTTCACAGTGGCCGCCGGCAGCCGATGGTTTCCTCTTCACAGCTCCCGAGGGAGGTCCGGTGCGCCGCACCAATTTCCGCAGGCGCACCTGGCTCCCCGCGGTGCGGGCTTCGGTAGGTGAACCACTCAGGTTTCATGACCTCAGGCACACGCACGCCGCGATACTCATCGCCCAGGGGGAGCATCCGAAAGTCATCCAGCTGCGCCTCGGACATTCTTCGATCCAGATCACTCTTGATACCTACGGGCACCTGTTCGAGGGCCTCGATGAGGCTGCTGCGGAGCGGCTCGATGCCACTTTCCTGCGGACTCCCGCGGACTCTTCGCGGACTCTTGCCTACAACAACGTTCGCGAGTTCTCTCGTTAAACGACCGAATCTCTTGCGGTGCAAGGGATTCGTCTCGTCGGGCTGGCCGGATTTGAACCGGCGACCTCTTGACCCCCAGTCAAGCGCGCTGCCATGCTGCGCCACAGCCCGGACACCGGCATCCTACCGTTGGCTTCGACGAAGCCTCCGGCGGATGGTTCTTAACCTTCGGTCTCGAGCTCTTCGATGGCGATGATCGCTTCGTCCGGGATACCGTCGCCATCGAGGTCCACCGCCACGACGTCGGCCACAACCGCTTCGACGTAGTCGAGCACCCCGTCACCATCGAGATCGATCCCCGCCGCTTCGACCACGACCGTCTCTGAAACATCCGGGAGGCCATCACCCGTCGTGTCGTACGCGACCGTTGTCGTCTCTGTGACCTCGATTGTATCCGGCGTCCCGTCTCCATCGAGATCCATCAGAACCTGCTCGGTGACGACGCGCGTCCCGACATCAGGAACGCCGTCGCCGTCGACGTCCACCGCCGTTTCGACGATCGTGGTCGTTTCCACGATGTCCGGGGTTCCATCGCCGTCAACGTCGATCTCGCGTACTTCTGTGCTGGTCACTGCGACTCCGTCGACGATTCCGTCACCGTCGATGTCGATCTCTGAGACGACCACATCCGACATGGCAATCCCATCGTCGGTCACGCCGATGGTCACCTCTTCGACAACAGTTTCGATCGTAGCTTCCTCTGCGAGGGTCTCGGCCTTGTCATCGAACGTGGATTCCATCGTGATACCTCGTGGTTCGGGAAAGGGAATCGTACCCATTGGGCTGCACGTAGACCATCGAGAACGGTCACGGGATGCATGGAGACGACAGGAAGGCATGGCGCTCAACGGGCCAGAGCTCGCTACGACGGCGCAGGTCACCGGGTATGAGCGATACACGCGATTGGCTCATCCTCGTCAGGGGCCTCGCCGGTGGTCTGGCAATCATCCTGCTGCGGATGGATCGAACCTTTGTCGTCGTCCCGGCAGAGCCACCGACCGATCCCTCCAAGTAGATCGGTTCAGCCGGTGACCCAACCGATGAGGACGCCGACTCCCTGGATGAGTCTCCACCCGAGGTAGAGGGCGGTGATACCGATGAGGAGCATGAACCCGATCGGCCAGCCTTGGCGGTCAACCCCCTGATCCGGTTCCTTCGCGGTTGGGTCTTCGGTCATACGGGAGGGATGCCGTGGCGCCGTTCCGAGAAGGTCCGATCCTTGCGTGCTGCGTATCGGAGCCGGGCGATGATCTCCCTGCGGAGCTCCTCAGGCTGGACGACGGCGTCGACAACGTTCTCGGACGCCAATCGGAGGAGATCGACATCCGCCGAGTACTCGGCGCGCCGAGCTTCCACGAACGCATCTCGCTCATCCTCGGGCAGCGACTCGATCTTGTTGAAGTACACCGCGTTGATGGCCGCTTCCGGCCCCATCACGGCGATCTCCGCCGTTGGAAGAGCGAGGGTGGCATCGGGGCGGAACCCGGGCCCTGAGAACGCGTAGAGGCCCGCTCCGTACGCCTTGCGCACGATGATCGAGATCCTCGGAACCGTCGCCTCAGCGATGGCGGTGAGCATCTTTGCCCCCGCTCGGATGATTCCCTCCCGTTCGACTTTCGTCCCGATCATGAAGCCCGGCACGTCGGCGAAGAAGACCAGCGGGATGTTCATCGCGTCACACAGCCACATGAACCGAGCGGCCTTGTCGGCAGAGTCCACGAACAGAACACCGCCGAGGTGTTTCGGCTGCGAGGCAACGATGCCAATCGGTTTGCCGTCCAACAGGGCGAACGCGGTGATCAGCTCACGGGCAAAGAGCTCCTTGATCTCGAAGAGGGAACCCTCATCCACGATCGCCTTCAAGAAGTCGAGCATGTCGTAGCCAGCCTTGGAATCATGCGGGAGTATCTCCGCGGGCCGGAAGCCTTCTGCCGGCGGTTCCGGTGCGTATGCGGGCGGGAGAACTCGAGTGTGATCGGCGACGTAGCTGAAGTATTGCTGAGCCCACGTGATCGCCTCCTCGTCGCTCGCTACGAGAGCATCTCCGCAACCGGACGTCTCGCAGTGCATACGGGCACCGCCCATGGCCTCAAGCGTCGTTTCCTCGCCAATGACCATCCGAGCCATGCGGGGCGATCCCAGATACATAGAAGCACGGCCCTCGACCATCACAACGACGTCGCAGAACGAAGGGATGTAGGCGCCGCCGGCCGCAGACGGTCCGAAGAGACAGCACACCTGTGGAACGCGACCCGAGAGCCGTATCTGGTTGTAGAAGATCTTCCCTGCGCCGCGTCGACCGGGGAACAGATCGACCTGGTCGGTGATCCGGGCGCCGGCCGAATCCACGAGGAAGAAGACGGGGAGGAGTTCGTCGTAGGCGGCTTCAAGGGCCCGAATGATCTTCTCTACGGTCAGACGCCCCCAGCTGCCGGCTTTGACGGTCGGGTCGTTCGCGATGACCATGATCGGTCGCCCGTCGATTGTCCCGCGACCGGTGACGACGGCATCGGCTCCGTGCCCATCTGTCGCTGCGTTGGCTAGGAGACCGTCCTCGATGAAGGACCCCGGGTCGCACAGGAGATCCACTCGGTCACGAACGAACAGTTTCCCCCGCTCCTTCAGGACTTCGTGGTACTTCTCTGGACCACCGGTCGCGGCCCGATCCGTCTCTGCATGGAATCGATCGCTTAGCGAACCCGTCATGTCTCACCTCTATGGCGCTTGCGGATCACCACCCGGACAGGAGTTCCAGTGAAATCATAGGTCTCGCGCAGCCGACGTTCGATAAATCGCAGATAGTCGGGACCGAGATCCCCACCTCTTACGAACAATATGAACGTGGGCGGATCCGTCTCAGCCTGGACCGCGTAGAGGATGTGGGGACGCTTGTTCTTGCGCACCGGCGGTGGATGAGCTTCCTGCAGCGTCCGGATCAGTCGATTCAGCTCCGGAGTGGGAACCCGGCGGCGCCGATTCTCGAGCACCGCTCGCACCGCGGCCGGGAGACGCACGAGGCGTGAGCCGGTCTCCGCCGACACCCGCAGAATCGGTGCCCAATCGATGAACGCGAGACGATCTGCGACGGAGTCCTCGGTGTGAAGGCGCTCCTCCTCGTTACGGATATCCCACTTGTTCAAGACGAGGATCAGACCGACACCGGCAGTGACGATCTCCTCGGCGAGACGTTGCTCCTGGTGGGTCGCCCCGCGGGTGCCGTCGATCATCAGCAGAGCGACGTCTGCCTGGCTCAGAACGCTCCTGGCTCTCATCACCGCGTACTTTTCAACATCGTCGGTGATCTTCGTCCTCCGCTTGATGCCTGCAGTGTCGATGACCTCGAACGGCTCGCCGTCCAGCTCGACAACGAAGTTGATCGGATCGCGAGTCGTGCCGGGAACGTCCGACACCAGCACGCGGTCTTCCCCCGCGAGTCGATTCAGCAGCGTCGACTTCCCGACGTTCGGCCGACCGATGATCGCGAGACTGGCGATGACGTTATCCGCAGCCGCTTCTCCAAGATCCGGAAGTGCCTCAATCAGACGATCGAGAAGGTCACCGGTATTGCGTCCGTGCAGTGCAGAGATGGGCATGGGTTCGCCCAGGCCAAGGGACCAGAGATGAGCGATATCGAGTTCGATTGTCGGGCCGTCGACCTTGTTTGCGACGAACAGGTACGGGATACCGCTCCGTTGCAGGATTCGTGCGACCCCAACGTCATCGTCGGTGAGATCCGCCGTGCCGTCGGTCACAAAGACAACGAGATCTGCCCCGGTGACCGCGATCTCGGCCTGCTCGCGGATGTCTGCCGTCAACTGTTCGCCGGGCCTGAACTCCCATCCGCCCGTATCGACGACGATGAAGTCACGTCCGCCCCAGTCGGCGTTGAATTCCCGCCGATCACGTGTGACACCTGCCTGCTCATCAACGACGGCGGCCTTGTACCGCACGATGCGGTTCACGAGCGTCGACTTGCCGACATTCGGGCGACCAAGGATGACGACGACGGGAAGTCGACTCATGCCGCTGCTCCTTCGATGAGGCCCCAGCCTGTTGCCGGGGTGACGACGATTGGTACCGGGGATGCGAACCGGAGATCCTCGAGCGACGTGTCGTCGAGGAAGACGTCTCCAGAGAGTGCAACGTCCGGGAGAAGATAGTGGGCCACGGGGTCGAGATCCTCTTCGAGGGCGCGTACTAGATCCGAGCCCACGAGGAGGCCGGCGACAGCGGTGTTTCCACCGAAGAAGCGATTCTCCACTTCGACGAGTCGCAAGGATCTGCCACTGAGGCGTTCGAGCTGCGGCAACAGTGGCTTCAGGGCGGCGGCACCGTATGCACCCGTGAGAATGCCGACGGGTCCATCAACCGTTGAAGGGTCTGTCCCGGTGTGGCGTGGGGCGCGGTATCCCTCACTCGGTGCCGAGGGGATCGCCCTCCATTCGCCGGTGACGAGGGGAGACGGCGCCTCTCCACCACTTGTCAGCGCTGTGATTTCATCGGTAAACGTTCGGACCATGCCGATTCCATTCTCATGCTGAGGGAAGTCCTCATAGGCGGCCCGGGAAGGAACGTCCCGGCCCGCAACCATGTAGAGCTCATCAGATGCGAAGAACATCCTCCTCCCAAGTCGGCGCATCGCCGCATCCTGCCAGAAGTGAATGGTGTCAAGATCTGCACCTGCCTCGGCGGCGGTGTGAACACGAAGATTCTCCTCGGTGTTGTACCGGGACAGGCCAAGCGGAACGATGCCGACCGATGCCAGGCCCGGATAGCGAGTCAGGATCTCCGCTGCTGTGCGGTCGAGGGTGGCGCCGTCGTTGATTTCCGGGCAGAGAACGACCTGCCCGTGGACGGTGACACCGCTGTCCAGGAGCGCTCGGAGCCAACGCAGTGACGTCGCTCCGCGCGGATTGCGCAGCATGCGTGTGCGCACCTCCGGATCCGTCGCGTGGATGGAGACGTAGAGCGGGCCGAGACGCTCCTCGACGACCCGAGAAAGATCGAGTTCAGTAAAGCGGGTCAGTGTCGTGAAGTTTCCGTAGAGAAACGAGAGCCGATAGTCGTCGTCCTTGAGATACAACGATTCGCGCATCCCCGGTGGCAACTGGTAGATGAAGCAGAACTCGCAGTGGTTGTCGCACGTCTGAACCCGATCGAAGATCGAAGACGAAAGCCTGAGCCCCAGCGGTTCACCCGCGATCTTGTCGAGACGGATCGTCCGCTCACCGCTCTCTCCCCGGATCGTTACCTCCGGATCGGCATCGTCGACGAGTTGCTGATACTCGATGACGTCGGACGGAACGACGCCGTTGACCGCGATGAGTTCATCACCGATCAACAGCCCAGCCTCAGCGGCCGGACTGTCACCAACGATCTCGATCACAGTGGGATTGGACATCGCTGACGATGGTACCCGTGCGATCTCCAGACCCGACGCCCTCTATGCTCGTTCCGATGAGCCCACAGGTACTGCTCGCCGAGCCTCGCGGCTTCTGCGCCGGCGTTGAGATGGCAATCAAAGCGTTGACATGGATGGTCCAAACGTTCGAACCTCCCGTCTATTGCTACCACGAGATCGTTCACAACGCTGCCGTTGTCGACGCGTTCGAACGGGCCGGCGTCGTTTTCGTGAACGACGTGGCAGACGTTCCTATTGGTTGTCCAGTCATGCTGTCCGCCCATGGTTCCGCACCAGAAGTCGTCGCCGCAGCCGAGGATCGGGCTGCGGTGATGATCGATGCCGTGTGCCCCTTGGTTACCAAGGTGCACCACGAGATGCGACGCATGTCCGACCGCGGATACGACATCATCTACGTCGGCCATGAAGGCCACGACGAGGCGATCGGTGCGATCGCTGAGGCGCCGATCGCCGCCACGCTGATCGATCCGGCGGAAGGCCTGGGCTCGTTCGACCCGAAGGATCAGACGAAGGTCGCGCTTCTCGCGCAGACGACGCTCGGGTTGTATGAGTGGGAGGGTGTGCTGGCCGACGCCGATGATCGCTTCCCCGGTCTCGAGACCGCCAGGAAGAGCGACCTCTGCTACGCCACGACGAACAGACAGACGGCGATCTTGCGCCTTGCCGCGTCGGCATCGGTCATCCTCGTAGTCGGTTCTCAGAACTCGTCGAACACGCAGGCACTCGTCCGGGTCGCCCGAATGGCCGGTGTTCGCGCCTATCGGGTCGATGGTCCCGAAGACGTCGACCCCTCGTGGTTTGGCGATGCCGATGTCGTGGGTGTGACGGCGGGCGCATCGGCTCCTGATCAGCGCGTCAGAGCGGTGATCGAGGCGGTGGCACCAGGCGGGTCCGTAGAGATCGTTCGCGTGACGGGCGAAGACGAGTACTTCCCTCTGCCTCCGCGCCTGCGAACGTTCGTCAAGACAGTGCAATCTCTTGTGGAAGGGGCGTTCGCCGCCCCGAATCCGGGTGCCCACGGCCCGATCGAAGACGACCGCGGATGGGACGCGAGCGAAGCCCTCACGCTCCTGGGCGTCTGACATGTCAGCCTTGAGCTGTGAGCAAGAGTATGGAGAACGGACGAGACCAACTGTCTCCTACCTCTCGTCCGCTGTGGCCTGCACCAGTGCCAGTACCGCCTCCACAACCTCATCGATGCTCAAGTCACTCGTATCGATGATTTCGGCATCATCCGCCGGCCTCAGCGGCGAGGCTTTGCGACTCGAATCGGCGTGGTCTCTCGCCGCCAAATCTGCGGCGATCTCATCCTCCGACTTGTCTGCTGCCTCTGCGTCTCCCGAGCGACGTGCAGCGCGGATCTCGGGTCGGGCAGTCAAGTAGATCTTCACGCGTGTGTCGGGGAATACCACAGTCCCGATGTCGCGCCCTTCGACAACGGCCGAACCTCCCCTTTTCGCTACCCACGCCCTCTGGAGGGCGACGATCCTCTCCCGGACATCAGGATGAGCTGATACAACGCTCGACGCCTTCGTCACCTCATCGCTTCGCAGGGCCTCGGTGACGTCAACACCGTCGATGCTGACGATTCCGTCGTTGAAGCGTATTTCGACCCCATCGAGTGAGGCAAGTACAGCGTCGCTGTTGTCGAGAGGGGCCTCGCTCTGGAGTGCCGTGAGACCCGCTGCCCTGTAGGTAGAACCCGTATCGAGGTGTGGGAGGGCAAGGGCATCAGCTACACGATTCGCTACCGTGGACTTGCCGACGCCTCCCGGACCGTCTACTGCGATGACCACACTGCCTCCAGAGTCTCATAGAACGACGGCCAGGATACGTTGGCTGCGGACGCGCCGAGAATCGTCACCGGACCGTTCGCGGCTGTGGCGGCGACAGCGGCCGTCATCGCAATCCGATGATCATCCGAAGCGTCGACCGTGCCTCCGTCAAGGAACCCGGTTCCAATCACAGCGAAGCCATCTTCGGTTGCTTCAGCTCCCCCGCCCAATGCTCGGATCATCTCGGTCGTGCTTGCGATGCGGTCGCTCTCCTTCGCCCGCAACTCGATCGCTTCGCGAACGACCGTGACCCCCTCCGCGTACGCGGCGAGTACGGCGACGAGCGGGAGCTCATCGATGGCTGCCGCAACCGTGTCCCCGAAGACTTCAACAGCCTGTAGGCCTCCTCCGGTCACTGCCACAGTTCCGATCACATCGCCGTGGATCGAACCGGTCACTTCACCGTGCACCGTTGCCCCCATCGCCTCAAGGATCGTCAGGAAGCCGAGGCGACCCGCGTTGAGAGAGATGCCCGGAGTAACGACGTGAGCGTCGGCGACGAGCGCAGCACTCGCCCAGACATACGCAGCGCTCGACGGATCACCGGGGATGTCGTAGCGCGCACCCGGGATTCGGCCCGGTGTGATCCGCATCTTCGTGCCTTCGTCCAGTGTCCCGAGGCCGAACGTCTCGAGCCAACGCTCCGTGTGATCCCGATACCCGGCCGGGCTATCGATCGTCGAGGTTCCGTTTGCCTGAAGGGCCGCCAACGCGAACGACGTTCGGACTTGTGCAGAAGCGACGTCGATCTCCACATCTGCTCCGACCAGTGAAGCCCCACCCGTCGTAACCGGTGCAGTGCCGCTCGGTTGTGTCGAGAGTTCTAGCCCGAGCGCTCCGAGGGGCGCGACGAGTCGTCCCATCGGCCGACTGAGCAGAGATCCGTCACCGGTGAGCGTTATCCGGGTTGGGGCGGCGGCGAGGCTGCCGGCGAGCAGACGCATCGTCGTGCCCGAGTTGCCACAGTCGATCGGGCCGCCCGGTTCTGCGATCCTCTCGATAGGTGAAAATCGGTCTCCCGTGTGTCGCATGCCGACGCGCCCGAGCGCGGTCGCGGTCGCGGCAACGTCCTGCCCCGGAGCAAGACCGGTGATCTCACTCTCCGCTTCTGCGAGAGACGCGAACACCAGAGCACGGTGCGACAGCGACTTGTCCCCCGGGAGCGTGACACCGGTTCGGAAGATTCCTCTCGCCGGCTGAACGCTTCGTTCATCCATCATCGGGCACATCCTGGCCTGCTTCGTACAACGCCCGGATCTCTTCGATCGTGAGAGGGCGACACTGGCCGGGACCCAGTGACGGATCCCGTAGCGGTCCGATCGACGTTCGAACGAGTCGCTGGACCGGGTGACTCACGGCGTCGAACATCCGACGGACGATCCGCTTGCGCCCTTCGGCCATGGTCACCTCGACAAGCGATGTGTCGCTGGAGCGATCGAGGACCCGAGCCGACACAGCTACGGCCCGACCGTCGTCGAGGTCGACCCCGCCCGTCAATCTTCGGATCGTTCTCGCTTCTACTGTGCCGCCTACGAGCACGACATAGGTCTTGTGCACGCCAAATCTCGGATGGGTGATCTTGAGTGTGAGATCACCGTCGTTGGTCAAGACCATCAGCCCTTCGGAATCGGCATCGAGACGACCCGCCGGGTACACCCGTGCTCCACTTGGGACCAGTTCGACAACGGTCGGCCGTCCCTGAGGATCATCCGCCGTGCTCACGGTGCCCACCGGCTTGTACACGGCGTAGTAGGCGAGATCCGGAGCGATCGGAAGAGGCACGCCGTCGATCTTGACTCGGGCCGTCGTAGGATCCACCTTCTGGCCAAGATGGGCCGGTTCGCCGTCGACGGTGACGCGACCCTTCGCAACGAGAACTTCCGCGTGACGACGCGACACGAACCCGGAACGGCCGATCAGCTTCTGGAGTCGTTCGATGATCCCTCCGGTCGGAAGGGTCGCTCGAGCGTCTCAACGATCTCGGCCGGAGGCACGTGGTCGGCAAGCGGTGGAAGATCCTGCGGGTGGTTGACCCCCAACTTCTCGAGGAACAATTCGGTCGTGCCATAGAGGATCGCCTGACCCGGTCCGGGTGCAGTGCCGATCTCCTGGACGAGCCCTCGTCGCTCAAGGGTGTGGAGTGCTCGTTCGGAATCGACGCCTCGCACCTCTGCGATCTGCCCGCGTGACACGGGCTGTTTGTATGCGACCACGGCGAGCGTCTCGAGTGCCGCGTTCGACAACCTCGTTGCTCGTTCCGATGCAGCAAACCGTTCGACGTACGGCAGCATGTCCGGTGCGGTGTACAGGCGCCAACCCCCGCCTACCTGACGCAGGACGAAGCCGCCTTGCCGCTCCGCAAAATCACGCTCGATCTCTTCAAGCGTGGCCTCGACCTGTGTGTGAGGGGCCTCAACGACCTCGGCGAGTTCCTGCGTCTTGATTGGCGTCTCGGCAACGAACAGGATCGCTTCGAGAGCACTGCGGATCTCCATCAGACTGGTTCCTCTCCGCTGAGCAGCGCTTCGAGCCGTTCGGCCGCAACTGCCTCGCTGTATCCGATCATGATCGGGGCGAGTCGATCGTTCTGTGAGACCCGGAGGATTCCCCATCGAGCAAGCTCCAGAAGACCGAGGAAGTAGGCGACCACTTCCATAGAACGCGAGCAATGAGCAACGACCGCCTCGAAGTCAGTTTCGATCGCGGTCGCCATACGATCTTGGAGGTCGAGCATCGCCTCCTGCACCGATGGCAACTCCAGGTTCAGATGATCGACGTCGACCTCATCGTCCTCCTCGGAGAACACACGCTCAGCGATGGCTGCCAACCCGACGGCATCGACCGGGAGAACGAAGGATGGCGGCGGAGGCGTGATGTCCTCCATGCCGACCGACCGGGCGACGAAACGTTCATTCGCTGCAATCCGGTGGCCGAATACGGCAGCTACGTCTTTGAACGTCAGGCTCATGAGGAGGCGGGAGAGCAATCGGTCGCGCTCTTCGGACAGAGCGAGTTCGTCGTCCAGGTCGATCTCACGATCATCTGGGAGCAGATGCCGGGCCTTGAGTTGGATGAGTGTTGATGCGATGAGAAGGAACTCGCTGGTGACTGCAAGATCCATCTCGCTCATCACGTCGAGATAGCCGACGTACTCGGTGACGAGGTCGGAGAGGCTCAATTCGGTGATCTCCAACTGGTGAGTTGTGATCAGCTGCAGCAGTAGATCCAACGGCCCTTCGAAGACCCGTGTCTTGACCTCATACGTCATGGCGCGTGATGCTATCGCTTCGAGCAACCCAGAACGAGGAGCGTCGGTCATCCGTCCGCATCGATCAACACCTTCCACCGGACCGGATCCGTGCCGGCAGGGACAGGTCCAGGGTGATACCGGGCGAAGGCGACGGCGAGTGGGCCGCAATCGGCTTCTTCGAGAACGACAGCACCTCGCCGTCCATGGTCTCGATAGGATCGCATGCGGGTCGTCATCGGCATGCCAACGGAGTCGAGCACCGTCGCGATCGAGCGACCCACGGCGCCGACATTCGCGTCCACCTTGCCGATGTCGTGGAGCAGTGCTGCTTCGACCGCCCCTGAGTCATCCGGGAGCGCTGCGGAGGCGCGTCGAGCGACGTTGACGGCGTGTCGTTGATCGGGAGAACTCTGAGACCAGAAGAGATCGGCGCATGCGTCCTCGAGGTGATCATGCACGAAGAGCTGATCGTCGGGACCGGGGGGCTCGGCACGAACATGTCCGAAGAAGCGCCCGACCAGATGGACGGCCTGGTCGATCGGGCTGGTCACGATGCGGCTTGCTTGCACCTAACGCAACGCCGGACGGCCGGAAGGTACTCGATGCGATCCTTCCCGATCCGGGCGCCGCACGTTTCGCAGATTCCGTAAGTGCCGTCGGCGATCTTGTTCAGAGCAACGTCGGCACGGTTGAGTCGGGTCTTGAGAGAGTCGGCGAGACGGAGCACCTCGGTTCGTTCTGCGGTCACCGCACCGGCGTCAGCGAACGCGTCGCCGTAGTCGACGGTTCCGTTGAGTTGCCCCGATTCGTCGGAGCCAATCTCTTCGAGCTGACGCAGCACCTTGGTGCGTTCCTCGATGAGCAACGCTTCGGCGGCTGCTGTGTCGATCGTCTCGGTCATCGGAAACTCATCACTCCTCCTCGGCCCTACCTGGCGCGTGGGTGCGCCGTAACGTACACCTCGTAGAGATGTTCGGGAGACACAAGCGTGTAGACCTGTGTGGTGCTGATACTAGCGTGCCCGAGCATTTCTTGGACGGTTCTCAGGTCCGCTCCCCCTTCCACCATGTGCGTCGCCGCGGAATGGCGGAGAACGTGCGGGGAGAGCGTCTTGTCGTCGATGCCAGCCCGCCGACCGTTCCTCTTCACGATATCCCACATCCCCTGTCGCGTTAGCGATGTTCCTCTCGCGTTGAGGAACAGAACGTCGCTGCGCTCCCGCTCGCTCAGAAGCTCGAGTCGGATCGGGAGGTAGCACTCGATCGCGGCCCGCGCATGACGCCCGAGGGGAATCAGTCGCTGCTTGTCGCCCTTCCCGGTGACGATGACGGTGCCCGACTCGAGGTCAAGGTCGGTGAGTCCCAAGGTGACCGCCTCCGTCACTCGTGCGCCCGTCGCGTACAGGAATTCGAGGATCGCGACATCGCGGAGCCCGAGCACCGTCGACCGATCCGGCGCATCGAGCAGGACTTCTACCTGATCGATCGTGAGCGCCTTCGGCAGGGTTCGTGCTCTCCTCGGGGCATCGATCAGCACCGTTGGGTCTTCGGTCGTGTGCCCTTCGACAATGAGGAATCGGTGATAGCCGCGCACTGCGGCCAGTCTGCGCGCACGCGTCGACCGTGCAAGACCACGATGGGAGAGATCTGCGACGAAGCCTTCGACACCGCGCAAGCGCGCATCACCGTCGAGAAACTCGAAATAGTCGCGAAGGTCACGCCGGTATGCGGCGACCGTGTTCACGGAGAGCCCTCTCTCCGATCGGAGTGACCCCAGGAACTCCTCGGCATCTGGGGGCAGCGACGTCATCGCCCGGCGGCAAGCAGAAGCCCGGCCACGGTCTTTGCATCGCTGATCACACCTCTACGGACCTGTTGAACGGCTTCTTCCAGGCGCATGCGCACCAATCGGGCGTGATGCTCCTCCGCCCCAACCGGACGCGCCGGCACGGCCTCGAGATCGGTCGCGAGATAGATTGTGATGCATTCATCGCTGAACCCGGGGGCTGTGAGGAGATCGATCAGGTGAACGAGACGACCGGGGGTGAACCCGATCTCCTCCTCGAGTTCTCGCTCTGCCGTGTCTCGTCGATCCTCGCCGGGAATGTCCAGCTTCCCTGCCGGTATCTCGACAAGCGGACGGCCAACTGGTGCTCGATGCTGCTCGATCATGATCACGTCGTCATCGATGATCGGAACGACCGCCACGGCACCCGGATGGGCGACGACCACTCGCTTGATCGACGTGCCGTCTGGTGTCAGAACGGTCGCTCTGTCGAGTCTGAGGAATGCCTCTTCGGCAATCGTGCGCGACCCCAGGGTCCGGAAGCCACTCATCTCGTCACTTCGCTACGGCCGATGCCTCTGAAACGGCGTGATCGGAGACCGTCTGGGATCGACGGCGCTCGAGTGCCGCAGCCACGAACCCCACGAACAGAGGATGTGGGTCGTCTGGCCGGGACTTGAATTCCGGATGAAACTGCGATGCCACGAAGAAGGGATGGGAAGGCAACTCGATGATCTCAACGAGGCGATCATCTGGAGAGAGACCCGAGAAGACGAGGCCCGCCGATTCGAGTTCGCTCCGATACCGATTGTTTACCTCCCAGCGGTGACGATGCCGTTCATAGATCACCGGCTCCGCGTAGAGCTCCTCGGTCAGGGAGCCCGCGGTCAGCTTCGCCGGATAGATGCCTAGGCGCATCGTTCCTCCGAGGTCCTCGACGTCCGCCTGATCCTCCATGAGATCGATCACGGGATGTCTGCTCGTGGGATCGAACTCGGTGCTGTGGGCTCCCGCGAGTCCGACCACGTTGCGCGAGTATTCGATGACGGCACACTGGAGTCCGAGACAGAGTCCGAGGAATGGAACGTTGCGTTCGCGGGCATGCCGGATCGCTTCGATCTTGCCCTCGATGCCACGGATCCCGAATCCGCCGGGGACGAGGATCCCGTCCAGATCATCGAGATGGGCCGATGCGAGCAGGCCGTCGATCTCTTCAGCGGGAATCCAACGGATATCCACCCTTGCGCCGTTTGTCGCTGCGGAATGACGGAGCGACTCGACGACGGATAGATACGCGTCCGGGAGTTCAACGTATTTGCCGACAAGTCCGATAGTGACCTGTTCGTTCGCACCCTCCATGCGGTCCACCATCGTTCGCCATGCCTCGAGATCCGGGGTCTCCGTCTCGAGTCCGAGCTCGCGACACACGACGGCATCGAGGCCTGCTTCGTTGAGGGCCAGCGGCACGGCGTAGATATTCGGTACATCGACGATGCTGATCACAGCATCTGGTTCAACGTCGCAGAAGAGACTGATCTTGCGCCGGGCCGAATCATCGATCGACCGGTCCGATCGCACAACGATCACCTCGGGGAGAATGCCGTGCGAACGAAGCTCGGCAACGCTGTGCTGCGTCGGCTTGGTCTTGAGCTCGTCGCTCGTCGCAAGGTATGGCACCAGCGTCACATGGATGTAACACGTGTTCGCAGCGCCGACATCCTTCCGGATCTGTCGGATGGCTTCAAGAAACGGCAGGCTCTCGATGTCACCGACGGTCCCCCCGACTTCGGTGATGACGACATCGACGTCGTGGTTCTGACCCAACTTGCGAACACGTGCCTTGATCTCGTTCGTGATGTGCGGGATCACCTGCACGGTCGCTCCGAGATAGTCTCCGCGGCGCTCCTTGCGGATCACCGACTGGTAGATGGAGCCGGTGGTGACGTTGGAATCCCGTCGAAGGTGAACGCCGGTGTACCGCTCGTAGTGGCCGAGATCGAGATCCGTCTCGCCGCCATCATCGGTAACGAAGACTTCGCCGTGCTCGAACGGGTTCATCGTTCCGGGGTCGACGTTGATGTACGGATCGAGCTTCTGCAACGTCACGCGAAGACCACGGGCCTCGAGCAGTCGCCCGAGAGATGCAGAAGTAATCCCCTTGCCCAGACTTGACGTCACCCCACCGGTGACAAAAACGTGCTTGGTCACACTGCGCTCCACCTCGGAAGGCCGCAGCATACCGGACGCGTTTCACTGAGCGCGACACCCCCGGTCACGCCGAAGCACCTCCGGCGAGGGCGAGCAGTTCGGCGGCGTGTTCGCGGCCACGTTCGCTATCGGGCATTCCTGCAAGCATCCGAGACAGTTCCTCGATCCGCTCCTCGCCCTCCAACTCGGAGACCGTTGCGGTGTTGCCGTCCCTGCGAACCACGAAGTGAGTCCCTGCATACGCAGCAACCTGGGGAAGGTGCGTCACGCAGAACACCTGTCGCCCCGTGGCGAGGTCGTTCAATTTCGCTCCCATCGCGAGTGCAGTGGCCCCTCCGGTTCCTGCGTCGATCTCGTCAAAAGCGATGATCGATGCATCCGATGCTCCCGCCGCCAACCTCAGCGCAAGGATGAGTCGGCTCAGCTCTCCGCCCGACGCGATCTTGCCGACTGGTCCGGGAACCAGGGCGCGGTCCGATGCAAACTCGAGCACCACCTGGTCTGCTCCGTCCGGGCCGGGTGCTCGCTCCGTGACCTGAAATCCAACGTACGGATCTGAGAACCCAAGGTCCTGAAGGTGCCCTATTGCCTTCGCCGACATGTGCTCACCGGATTCCTGGCGCTGTCGACGCAGAATGCTCGCCGCTTCATCGACATCGGCACGGGCGACGACGAGATGATCCGCGATCTCTCCCGACCGCTCGAGGAGTTTCTCAAGCTCGTCCGCCCGTGCGGTTGCGTCTGCTTCGAACACGAGTACGGCGTCCAGGTCGTGGCCGTACTTCCGTTTGAGGTCACCCAGGAGCGCAAGGCGCTGCTCGATCCGCTCTAGATCCTGAGGGTCGTGATCGAGATCGGCATTCACTCGAGCAATCTCGGCGTTGAACTCAGTGAGTAGCTCGTTGAGCTGGCCGCTCAGATCGGCGAGGGGCGCGAGCGATGGCGCCGTGCGGGACGCAGCGCGGAGTTCACGATCGGCGTTCTCGAGAGCCGCGGATGCCCCGCTCTCCCCCGCAGCGTTCTCCACGGCAGCGAGTCGTTCCCGGAGCTCTTCGGAGTTCCGCAGGCGCGATGCGCGGCTTGCGAGGTCCCCGTCCTCTCCTTGGTCGAACCCCGCATCGGCGATCTCGTCTCTCTGGAAGCGAACCATATCGAGTTCGCGCTCGAGGCCACGGTGGTCTCCTCCGAGAGCAGCGGCTTGGTCCTCTGTCTCCACGAGGATGTCCCACACGTCCCGGTATCGGGCCAGAGCCGCCTTCCCTGCGTCGGTCAGCGCACCGTCGAGAAGGCGTCGGATAGCTCTCGGTTCGCTGAGCAGCGTCCGGTCGTGTTGTCCGACGACGTCCAGCACCCCGCTCAGCGCTTCGGCCAGGCTTCCCGCAGTCGCCATTGCTCCGTCGATCGATGCACGGGATCGTCGCTGATCAACCCTGCGACCGAGGATGCGTTCCACACCGTCTTCGATGAATCGTGCTTCGACGGTGGTCTCGTCACCGTTCGGACCGATCTGATCCTTCCGGGCCTGTTCGCCACGCAGCAGTCGCAGCGCCCCAAGGAGCAAGGTCTTCCCCGTCCCGGTCTCCCCGGTGATCACAACGAGACCAGGTCCCGGTTCGATTCGTGCGTTCGGGATCAGACCAAGATTGCCGACGGACAGCTCGTCAAGCATGGGCAAGGCCGAACTGGTGGCGCACGGCCTGCGGGAACGGATGGGTGTCGAGAGTCATGAATTTGGCGGCCCGAGAACCGCGAGAAACGACCACGCTCGCACCAGGTTCGATCGTTGCGATCTCTCTTCCGTCGACGTTCACACGCGCCGGCCGACCGATCTCTACGGTGACGGAGATGTCAGCGTTCGGTGAAACGACGATGCTGCGTGACAGGAGACTGTGAGGTGCGATCGGGGTCAGAACGAGTGCCTCGACCTCGGGATCGACCACCGGTCCTCCAGCTGAAAGCGAGTAGGCAGTGGATCCGATCGGTGTCGCGATGATTATCCCATCCGTTCGGTATTCCGCGAATCGACGACTGTTGATGGCAACACCGATCTCGATGATGCGTTCACTGACAACCTTCTCGATAACGACGTCGTTGAGTCCCGTCGCGCTGAATCCAGGCCCCTCGACGCTGACGGTCATGACGGGGAAGACGCGAAGCCGGTCTTCCGAAAGCGCCTCGGCGAACGCGTCGATCTCGTCGACAGCGAACTCAGCGAGATACCCGACGCGCCCGACGTTGATGCCGGCGATCGGGATCCCCGTGCTCAACGCCAGGCGTCCTGCTCTTAGCACCGTTCCGTCACCGCCGACACCGATCACCGCCTCAACGTCCCGCGGCATCGTGTCACCGTTGACCGTTATCGCCTCGACGTCGCGCTGCAGGCATGCAGCAGTCAGGATCCTCGCCGCGTCGGTCGCGTGCGGCTTATCTTCGTGGACAACGACGGCGATCCGCTTCACGATTGGCTCCCCTCGAGGACGATCTCCCGTACGGTACCCCCATCTACGGCCCGGCTCGTGATCCTTCCGTGAATCAGGAACTCGCGGTTTCCCTCCGCACCGGTGATTGATGAAGAGACGAGGCCGATGACGCCAATTCCGCTGGCCGCGAGAGCGTTCGCCGCTTGCTCGATTGCGAGCATATGTGCCTCCGGGTCTCGGACGATGCCGCCCTTCCCGACGAGCTCTCTCCCCACTTCGAACTGCGGTTTGACGAGGAGGATCCAGTCCGATGTGGATGAGCCGAGGGACGCGAGCTGCGAGGCCACGAGCGCAAGCGAGATGAAGGACAGGTCAGCAACGATCAGATCGAACGGCGCACCGAGGGCTTCCGGATTCGCATGTCGGATGTTCGTCCGTTCAACAACGATGACCCGTTCGTCGGAACGTATCCGGTTGTGCATCTGACCATATCCGACATCAACGGCCACGACGTCGGCCACACCCTTCTGCAATAGGCAGTCGGAGAAGCCTCCGGTCGAGGCTCCAACATCGATCGCCCTTCTTCCGACGACGGGGACATCGAACGCCTCGAGCGCGCCATCGAGCTTGGCGCCGGCCCGGCTCACGAAACGCGCAGGTGCCGCGTCTACCGACAATGGATCCTCCGAGGCAACGAGGGTCGCCGGCTTCGGAGTCGGGTTGCCTCGAACCCGGACAAGACCGGAGTCGATCACTCTTCGTGCCTCAGCACGGGAGGCGACGAGTTTGCGCCTGACCAACTCGGTGTCGAGACGTCTCCGAGTCAGGGTGTGCTGCTCCTGGCGCCGCCGTCGACATCGTCGAGAGCGCCTCCAAGCCTGCGGGCTATCTCTTCGGCCTTTTCGGGTGCGTCGGCTGGTTCCGACTGCTCAAGGTCCCACTCAAGAGTGTCGAGATCATCGGTCGGTTCGGGCACGATGTCGTTCGGGTTCTGCTCCATGGTCGCATTATCCCCTGTCGTCGATGCGTTCGCGTGCCACGAGGGCCGGCAGTTCCGCGATCGTCGCAATCGTGTAATCCGGCTGCAGCTCTGATGGGAGCGCGTGGTCTCGATCAGTGATGCCGCTGAGCACAAGGATCTTGCCCCAGCCGGCGTTGGCAGCCAGGGCAAGATCGGTATCGGGCCGATCACCAACCATCCAGACCTCAGGATGTCGGATCCTCTTTTCGACGAGCTCGCGCATAGGTTTGTTCGGCTTGCCGCATACGATCGGCGTCTTCCCGGTCGCCCGTTCAACCGCAGCCACGATCGAACCGGCCCCGGGATACCGGGCGTTCGGCATCGGAATGGTTGGATCGTCGTTCGTCGCGATGAACCGTGCCCCTCCTTCGATCGCGACGACAGCCCGAGTGAGTCGCTCGTATGAGAGTCTGAGATCGAGTCCCACGACGACGGCCGTTGCGCTCGCCGGATCGGTAGTGAGCCCGATGCCCATGTCTGTGAGTGCTTCCCCGAGTTCATCGGAACCGAGCACGAGGCACATCTCTTCGGTGCCGCTCAGTAGATCCGCCGCAGCGAGTCCTGACGTGATGACAGATCCCGGGTCCGGTGCGAATCCGGTCTTCGTCGCGATGTTCCCGACGACCGTCTCAACCCCGCGGCCAGAATTGTTGGTGGCGAACAGGATCTGGTGTCCACCGTCCCGAAGGGCGGTGAGTGCCTCTCCCGCGCCGGGGATTGACGTGCTGTCGAGGTAGACGACTCCGTCGAGGTCGAATACAAAGGTCTTGGGCGATCCGTTCGAGAGCATGCCGGGCGTGATCACTTTGCATTCCCATCGTGCAGCTCTTCGATGACGCCACCAGATCCTGCATCGGAGCGATGCATAGTGATCAATCGGGTCTTGAAGCCGTTCGACTCGAAGAAGTTCTTGGCGAGCCGGTGCCCCGGACTCACATGCGCGTCGAAGAGATCCATGCCCCGGTCCTCCAGCCGTTCCATCGCTACGTCGAGCATCGCACCGCCCACACCGACGCCTCGAGCCTCATGGTCGGTGAAGATGAATCGCACAACACCGATGTATCGATCAGTCAGCGGCTCGAGGAGCGCTTCCTCGGTTGCGATGAGGAAACCGACCGCCACTCCGTCTATCTCCCCGACGACCGACGTGGCGCTGTCGATCTGCAGCAGCGAGAGCAGCGAATCCTCGACCGGATCGTCGAGTCCGTCGGCATGCGGCCAGATCTCTCGGATCGCAGATTGCTCCGATTCGAGTTCCTCATACATGCGTATAAGCGCGGGGAGGTCATCGACCTGTGCACGACGCGCGGTGATTGTCATGGGAGCGTTCATCGTCATGGGGGCATGATGGTCTCAACTCTGAGCCAAACGGGAGTCGATTGCATCGGATGGATCTAGTGCCGCGTTCGCGCGGGTGGTGCGTGGATGGGTGGTCGGTGGAGTTGTCGGCGTTGGGGTGGTGTAGATGGGTAGATGGTGAATCCGCGTCCGTGGACGACAACATGGTGGTGGTACCAGCACAGGGTGGTGAGGTTGGCGGCGTCTGTTGGGCCGTTGTGGGACCACGGAACAATGTGGTGTGGTTGCAGTCTGTAGCGGCTGATGCAGCCTTCGATCACACACACGCCGCCGTCGCGG
>CAXMQQ010000054.1:0-12261 GCA_964195545.1 uncultured Acidimicrobiia bacterium
TCTCGGAACGTGGGTTGCTGATGATCGTCGCTACTACAGCGGCATCATCCGCGATATCACGGAACGCAAGGTCGCCGAAGACGCTGTCCAGGTCGCCAACAGGGCGCTGAACGAGAAGAACGATCAGCTCGAAGCACTGTCCGGCAAGCTAGCGAAGTACCTCTCGCGTCAGGTCTACGACTCGATCTTCGAGGGAAAGACGGACGTCCACGTCCAGTCCTATCGCAAGGAACTGACGGTGTTCTTCTCCGACATCGCGGGATTCACCGACCTGACAGATCGGCTCGAAGCGGAGGTCGTCAGCAAAGTGCTGAATCGCTATCTCAGCGAGATGGCTGCGATCGCGGACGGGTGTGGCGGGACGATCGACAAGTTCATTGGCGACGGGATCATGATCTTCTTTGGCGACCCGCAAACACGCGGAAGGGAACAAGACGCCATCGAATGCGTCGGGATGGCGCTGCGTATGAAACAACGCACCTCAGAGCTGAACAACGAATGGGTAGATCTTGTCGGACCGGATCCGCTTCATGTTCGCATCGGTGTGAACACCGGTTTCTGCACTGTGGGGAACTTTGGGTCCGAAGACCGACTCGACTACACCATCGTCGGCGGTGCTGTCAACGCCGCGTCGCGACTCGAAGCCACCGCTGAGGCGGATCAGATCCAGATCTCGCATGCCACCTACTCGCTGATCAAGGATCAGTTCTATTGCCGCCCGATTGGCGATATCAGCGTCAAGGGAATCAGCCACCAACTCCGCACATACGAAGTCGTAGGAGAGTTCCAGAACCTCGGACCGGACCAGCGGATCGAGACCGAGATCGGCGACTTTACGGTCTCCCTCGACCCGAACAGTCTCGACTCCGAGGCGACGCAACAAGCCCGCGAAGCCCTACGGACCGCCCTCGCAGCACTCGACGCACAAGACCACGACACACCCGACGAAGCGGTGCAATGACCCCCTGACATCGCAGTGGATTCAGGCTGAGGGGGAGGAGGAGAGCCGGTCACCGCCGTGCCCTATCCGATGATCCTCTCAGTGCGAAGTGCTGATAGATCAGCGCTTGATCTCTACCACGATCAGGTTCGACCAGAGTTCTGAACCCGTCGCATTGGGGTGGTAGCCATCCGATCGGAACAGGTGATCGGAACCGTCGCTTGCACCGTGCCAGTCAACCATACGGACGTTGTCGTAACGACCGGCAGCGTCGACCAGAGCATCGTTGGTCGAGGATTCCCAGTCTCTCGGCACCCAAACGTTGACGAAGATGACTTCGTCGACACCGGTTGCGAGTCCCATGATCTCGTCGATCTGTCCGGCGCCGGTTCCCGCGTTCGTGCCAAGGGCAACGACCAGGATGTCCGGTGTCACACCAGCGGCTAGCTGGCGTTCGAGGGCATCGATCCCGTCGCTGAACGGTCTCCCAACTTCGGCGTCGATCACGATGCCGTCCACAAGCGTCCTGAGGTGGTCGCTGGCCGCCACCATGATGGAATCCCCGATGGCAACGACGGTGGCCGACTCGCTGTAGGGACTCGATGCCTCCGGTTCGGAACAGCCAGACACAACGAGGACCGCGACGAGAGCGGCGATGAGTGTGAATCGGCGAAGCATGTACTTGATTGAACCATTCGGCAACATCTACCGACCATGGGCCCTACCGCAGCGCATCGTTTTGGTCAACCATCTGGGGTGGATCGATCACTCGAGGAGGATCAGTGGACTACGTCGTGAATCTGCACGTTGACATCAGTGACGAGGCTGCAGTTGCTGTCGCCGTCATGGATTGCCCATCCGGGTCCTTCAAGGGCAAGGGGCGCGCGAAGAACGGCCAAACCGATGGCAAGGGCCATTTCGCCGGCGACCTCGCGAGCGCACGCGCTCTCCGGGCCGTCGAAGCCGATCTCATGGAGCACATCCATGAGCAGATCGACCGCTGCACCGACGCCGGATAGCTGGCGGACAGCCGCGGACGATCGACCGAGGGGTCACCGTCACTGACGGGTGACCTTGAGGGTCGCGAAATCCACGGTTCTGTCGCACCCTCTGAATACCCTCTGCTCATGGTGTCAGAGCGGGACCGGAAGGTCCTCGACTTTGAGGGCTCGTGGTGGCTGTTTCCTGGACCAAAGGATCGGGACATTCGCGAGTACCTCGGAATGAGCGCGACCCGCTACTACAAGGCGGTTCGACGCCTCATCGATGATGATGCCGCGCTCGCATATGCGCCACTGACCGTGCGACGGCTGCGTCAGATGCGCAGCGATCGCCTGGAGCAGATAGCCCGCCGGACCGGGACTACCCCTTGAGCGAGAAACCGAACCCTCCCCGATTTCGAGAGGAACTTGACGAGACGGTTCGACGAGTAGGGGTCTACTCCTGGTCGATGATCGGCGCATTGATCTTGATCTTGGTCGGAGCATACGTCCTCATCGAGGGACGAATCATCTTCGCTCCGCTGTTCATCGCGCTGATCGTCGTGATTGTGCTCAACCCGTTCGTCTCCGCGCTCCAGCACCGGGGGGTCCACCGACTCATCGGCGCCGCGATCGCGTTCCTCGGGCTTCTCGCGGCGCTCGTGGCAATCGCTTTGGTTGTTATTCCGAGCATCGCCGATCAGACCCGGGGATTTGCCGCCGAGTTCCCCCTGCTCTACGACCGTCTCATCGAGCAGGTCGTCACGTTCGGCGATCGGTTCGGCCTCGATCCCTCGCTTTGGTCCTACGATCAAGTTCTCGAGTACCTCAATGACCCGGAGAATCAAGACACGATCCTCTCGATCGTCTTGGACCGTCTCGGAACGCTGACGGCCGGGATCTTCGAGTTCATCCTTGTGTTCCTGCTCGGCCCTGTCATTGCTTTCTACGTGCTGATCGATCTCCCGAACGTGCAGCAGCGATTGCTCGACATGGTTCCCGAGCGGAATCGGGCCGAAACGGCATACGTGGGACGGCGACTGAATAGTGCCGTGGGCGGCTTCCTCAGAGGCCAACTTGTCGTCGCGATCATCGTGGGCGTGATGCTCAGCGTGGGGTATTGGCTCATCGACTTGCCGTTCTGGATGCTGATCGGGATGGTCGGCGGCGTCCTCAACATCGTTCCATTCCTGGGTCCGTGGGTGGGTGGCATCCTCGGCGTCGCTATCGCTTTGACAACAGCCGACTTCTCCACGGCAGTGTGGGCGGTCGTCGTCGCCGTGGTCGTTCAGCAGATTGACAACAACTTCGTAAGCCCGAGTGTCCTGCGTGCCACCGTGCGTCTGCACCCAGCCGTGACGCTGCTGGTATTGGTTCTGGCAGGAGCCATTGCCGGCTTCTGGGGAATCGTGATCGCCGTGCCGCTCACAGCAGCTCTCAAGATCATCTTCGGCTACTGGTGGAGGACGAGGATCCTGGGCCAGACTCCACGCGATGCCGCCGAGTCGATGTTCATCGAACCCCCGCAGCGCAAATTCTGGACTCGTGAGATCGAAGCCGTGAAGATTCCGAGTGAGGACTCGGATGGGGACCAAGATGGCTCGTAGCGCGTGCCTGAGAAGCCCCGGCTGATCGTCCGTTCATGATCGACTTCGTCGTTCTCGCGCTCGTGGTGCTGTTGGTAGTCCGCGGATGGGTGCGCGGCTTGGTCCGGGAGGCGATAGACGTCGGCACGCTCGTGCTCGGCGCACTTCTTGCGTTCAGGCTCGCTCCGACCGCCGGGCGCCTGCTCTCGGATTTGACGAACCTCTCTCCAGAGCCGGCGCGCGTGATCGGTGGAGTCGTCCTGTTCATCGCCATCACGGTAGGTGCGACCATCCTCGGCTCTCTGATCCATCGGTCGATCAAGCACCTACCGGGCTTGACCACCCTCAACCGAATCGGTGGCGCAGCGCTCGGCGTCGTCTACGCCGCCGTGCTCATCGTGATCGCGACAACTCTGATCTCTGCCGCACCCATGCCCTCAGCCGTGGCCGAGGAGGTGGAGCAGTCCAGGGTCGTCGCTTTCGTCGTGGAGCCGGATAGCGTCGCCCAGGATGTCATAGGTCTCCTGTCCGGCGACCGGGCCCTTCAATCGATGATCTGGATTCGGGGTGCCGTGGACGGCTGGACGATCGATCCGAGGTTCACCGATGTCACGCTTCCCGGCATGGACGTCGGAATTGGCAGCCATGCGTCGACCGCTACCGCGCTCCTCCTCTTTGAGGAGATCAATATTGACCGGGCAGAGGCTGGACTGGATCCTCTCACCTGGTCCGAGTCGATGAGTCTCGTGGCAGTGACCCGTGCCTTCGACGTGTACCGTTCCGGTTCGTTCGAGGCGGCTTCACCGATCGCGGATCGGCTCTCCCAAGCCGGCATCTCAGGGACACCCTCGGTCGAGTACGTGTTGCTCGCGCCAACATCCGATGGCCTCGTCGAGGCAGCGACCACGGGAGAAGGATTCACAGCCGTGGGCGTTGGAGTCGTCGATGGTCCTCTCGGACTAATGGCCGTGATCGTGTTGGCCGACTGACACCCTACTTCTCGGCGTCTTCGTCGCTGTCTTCTCCGTCTTCCTCTCTCGACGGCTCGCCAGCATCGTCCGAGTCGGATCCGTCGGTTGCGGCCTCATCGGTCGCTCCTTCGGAGGCTTCCGGTTCGCCCACTTCGGACGCAGCAGAAGCTCCAGCCTCGTTGGTCGGGTCGATCGCGGGCTGCGGATACTCTGAAGCAGCGTCGGACACGGCCTTCTTGGACTGGCGCTTCCCGAGGACGATCGCAGCGATGATTGCCGCCACGCCAACGATGAGCACGACTCCGAGGACGATCCACAACCACCAGAGGCTGCTGCTGCCGAACTCGGACTTCGCGTAGATCTCCTTCTCGCCGCCGAGGACCGGGAGGTCCCAACGGAGGCGTCCGTCGGCTAGGACCTCGTCGGCGTTGTGCTCGACGACCGTGCCCGGCAAGCCGAGAATGAAGTTCGCGGAGAAGAGATCGCCGGTCAGAGCGGACGGGTCGAGGCCGAGGTCTCCAAGATCCTCCTCGGGTGCGGAGACCTTCGCCGTCAATTCGGCCGTTGCATCATCCATTGTGAAGGAGAAGTCCTGGAAGAGCGGGTCTGCGGAGTCTGTCACTCCCGTCATCTCGTCCATCGCCTCGTTGACGTTGGTGAAGTCCTTCGTCGCCCCGGTGTACGTCATGTCGCCTTCGGTTCGGACCGTGGCCTCGCCGCCTTCGGTTCCGAGGTCGAGTTCGCCGAACAGGTCATCGACACTTCCGCCGGTCGATTCGATGACCCCGAGGAACTCCTCGTCGAGACCGAACTCGAACGCCACTGTGCCGGACTGATCCTCGTTGATATCGACGATGACGTTCATCTCAGCGCGACATGCGACCGTGACCAGGGCGATGCCTGCGATGAGCAGGAGTAGCTTCTTCATGTGATGCTCCAGGGGAATCGTGGTTGACATGGTCGATGGTAGACGGCCGACGCTCGACCAGGTGCATATCCTCAACGCCATGGTTCCCGAAGCTCAGCGACTCCACTCGACGCTCGTGTCTGCATTCCCGGCCTATGTGACGGCGGTATTCACCGAGCGGGGTTATCCGCTTAGTCGAACGACGGCACTGGCGATCGAGGAGGCGACAGCGTTCCTCGACCTCGAACTCGCCGTCGTACTTGAGCAGGAGTACCGCGAGCAACGCCGGAGTCCGCTCGAACTCTTTCGGGCGGCGCTCGAGATGCTGGCTGTGGCGCTGGCCGATTCGGGGGTTTCTCCGGCTGCCACGGGACTCTCCACGGCGCAGGGCGACACGTACGGCCTCGCCCCCGGCTCGTCGAATGCCCTCGGGCCGGACGCACACGAAGCCCACCTTGCGTGGGGTGGGGCAAAGGCGTCTGCATTCATGGCAGGACGATCGACGACGCCAGCCGAACCGGCGGTTCTGCTGATGGCGGCCGATCGGGGAGAGCGGGATGCGCTCGCTCCACTGCTGCAGTCACCGGGGGTGGAGTGCCTCGCTGCACGGAATCCTGCTGCAGTCGCTCTCGCTATCGAGCAGCGGACAGTCCTGATCGCGTTCGTCGATCTTTCCCACCGATCATCGCGCGGCGTCGTAGCTCGACTGCTCGAGACCGGCATCCCGACCGTCGTCTACGACGACGACGTCGACGATCTCGTCGAAGCCGGCCTGCGGGCCCAGGGCGTCAGGGCGGTCATCGCTCGTTCCGAATTCGTCGCTGATCCCACTCGGTTCCTGCCCCGCCTCGTGTAGATCGTCCGAAGTCAGCACGTGCGAACCTGCTCACGCCTTCACCTCGCCGATCCCCGGTCTCTCATTCATCCACCTTCCCGGCTCTTGCACCGCCGAGCCGTCAATCCCGACGAGTGTCGATCGGAATCTGAGGGTGGCATGGCGAACCGCCCTCGTAGACGACGGCGGTCATCCATCTTCAATCCGTGCATGTTCGCGAGTCGTGTCGAAACGCTGCCCTGGCGCACGCCGCCATGGTGCGATGGTCTCAGTTCGCGTACCTCGATACGATTGCTGCGGATAGGTATCCGGCGAGGCCTTCTCCGGCTTCATCGATACTCGAGCGGAAACGCTCATCGGTGACGTACATCGTTCCGAGGACGGCGTGAATCTCGGGTGTGCACTCGTAGAACCACTTCGAGATGTGCGAGCGGTGGGCATCGACGAGGCGAGCAGCCTGTTCCGAATCGTGGTTGACTCCTTCGCTCATCAGCGCGAGCAGCGCCGCATAGACGCCCCACCCTTCCTCGCTCTGTTGCTTCCAGTCCTCGGGTGTATAGGACCCGGTGCGCAATACGGATTCGCGGTAGCTGTCGGTGCGTCCCCAACGTTCCTCCGCTTCGGCTGCGTGGTCATCCGGGCTGAACGTCCCGAATACGTCAAGCCTTTCCTCCGGGGTCATCTGATTCCCTCTCTTCGTCGCTTCGATGGTCTCTCCCATGCGCACTGATATGCGTTGGGGTCACCTGATCTGATCTCCCGCCCGGTGGTGCGCCCGTCGAGGAACTTCGATCTCGTCATAGTGATGAAGCACACGGACGGCGATTCCGGTCAGACGGGCGATTTCGCCGACGGTTGTTGTGGACATGGGCACAACGCACTCCCTGACGCAGAGTGAAGGTCAAGGGGTTCTTGAGGCTCTCAACCAGACCCAGCCGTACGCGTCCAGTTCGACCGTATCCACACCGACCCGGGTGTTCTTCGATCCGGTGACAACGTGCCTCCCTTCGGAGCTGAGGCCGAGATTCATCTGGACGGGGGAGTCAGAGAAGTTGGCCGCAACAAGGAGGCTCCCGATCGACCCGGTGCTTTCGAACGCGAAGATTGCAGGATTGGACGTGTCGATGATGTTGAAGGCACCCGACGTGATTTCCGGGGTTTGGGAACGGTGTGTCAGCATCGACCGCATCCACGACAGGAGTGAGTCGGGGTCGCGGCGTTGATCGGCGACATTGACGGTCGATGCCGTGAAGCCCGGTGAGGACACGAGCGGTAGGTACAGAGCATCCGGCGATGCCGGCGAGAATCCCGCGGTCTGAGAGTCCTCCCACTGCATCGGTGTGCGAATAGGGTCGCGATCATGAAGGCGATGCTCGTCGCCCATCCCGATCTCGTCGCCCATCCCGATCTCGTCGCCGTAGTAGAGGAACGGGCTGCCTGGCAACGAGAGTAGGAGTGCGTTGAGCAGCTCGATCCTGCGTCGGTCGCCGTCGAGAAGAGGAGCCAGCCGCCGGCGAATCCCGATGTTCTTGCGCATCGACAGTTCCGGGGCGTAGTGCTGCCATAGATACTCACGTTCGGTCTCACTCACCATCTCGAGCGTCAACTCGTCGTGATTGCGCAGGAACATGCCCCACTGACACCCGTCGGGTATCTCGGGCGTTCGAGCGAGGATGTCGATTACGGCGTCGGCACGCCCCTGGGCCAGGGCCAGGAAGAGCCGGGGCATCAGAGGGAAGTGGTACGCCATGTGAAACTCGTCGCCATCCCCGAAGTAGGAAACGACGTCCTCTGGCCACTGGTTCGCTTCGGCCAGGAGCAGGCGGTCGTCGAACTCAGTGTCGATCATTGCTCTCAGGCGTTTCAGATAGGTGTGTGTCTCGGGGAGGTTCTCACCGTTGGTGCCGTCGCGCACGTAGAGGTATGGAACCGCGTCGAGTCGGAGACCGTCGAAGCCGAGTGAGAGCCAGAACCGGATGACGTCCTCGATCTCATCCTGCACTTCGGGGTTGTCGAAGTTGAGATCCGGCTGGTGGTCGAAGAACCGGTGCCAGTAGTAGGCGCCAGCAACCGGGTCCCAGGTCCAGTTCGAGTCGTGCGTGTCGGTGAAGATCACCCGAGCATCGGGATAGCGGTCTGCAGTATCGGACCAGACGTATCGGGTCCTCAGCGACGATCCAGGTTGGCGCGCCTCCTTGAACCATGGGTGCTGGTCGCTCGTGTGATTCACAATCATGTCTGCGATCACCCGGAGCCCCCGCCCATGGGCCTCGTTCAGGAACGTCTGAACGTCGTCGAGCGTCCCATACCGCGGGAGAACGGAACGGAAGTCCGACACGTCATAGCCGCCGTCGCGCAGCGGCGACTCGAAGAATGGAAGCAACCAGACACAGGTCACGCCGAGCCATTCGAGGTAGTCGAGCTTCTCGGTCAGACCGGCGAAGTCGCCGAGACCGTCACCGTCGGCATCGAAGAACGCGTACACGGGGACTTCGTAGAAGATGGCGTCGACGTACCAGGCGGTGGTCACAGGGGGATGCTACCCCTTGTCAGCGGTGCTCGGATGACCGTGCGGTCGTGGTGGGACGCAATGGAGATGCAGCCATCCATCGAGTGGCACCTGGTCAGCCGACGAGGCGCACCATTTCTACGACCGGAACAACCTGCGCAGGATGAACAGTGTGACTACCGCAGAGGCGCCGATGATGGCGGCGACGCGAGCATCGACAGCAATGTCGGGTCTTCCCTCGACGGTTCCGCCGAGGAGGAGCGCGATTCGTGAATTCTTCGCGTTGACCTTGGCGGCGACAACCAGGCCCGCGGTGGAATTGTCCATCGTCGCCTCTTCTGCGACGATGACTCCCGCTCCGGACTGGTTCACGGTTGCACGCTCGGCGTCGACGAAGAACGCACCGCCCTGTGTGATATCGGCAGACCCCGAGGCGATCGTTTGCGCACCACCCTGCCGAATCGATACTGAGTCGGCTTCAACGTGGCCGGCACCGCCCTTGTTGATGTTCACGACTTCGGCGTGGACTTCTTCGCTGAACGGTTCGTTCTGATCTTGCTGATCGGGCATGGGTGATCCTTGAGTCGGTGGACGGAATCCTATAGAGATACAAGTACCTGTGTTTCGGGGGCACAATCCTGCTCATGAAACGACCGATGATTCTGCTGGCGTCCGCCGCCGTTGTTGTCGCCGCCTGCTCGAGTGCTCCTGCACCCGAAACCTCAACAACCGATACCTTCGCCCAGATGGAGACGACAACCACAACCGCTGTGGTGACGACCGCTGCTCCCGAGACGACCACGACTTCGACGACGTCCACAACGCAAGCGCCTGTGGTCGAACCACCTGTCGTGGAGACCATCCCGTCCGATGGCGATGTCGTCGACACCTACATCGTGGAGTTCACCGGACGCTCTGAAACGGCCGTTGAGGTCTTTGTCAACGACGAGTCCGTCGATGTGGATTCCCAGGGGAGTTTCGTCGTGATGCTGCCCTCGGATATCGGCGAGAACGAGGTCGTCGTTGAAGCGATCGACGACGAGGGGAACACAACGGTCATTTCGACCATCTACGTGTTCGCCCCCGAGGATGGCTGGATTGCGGCGATCGGTGACTCGGTGATGCTTGGGTCGAAAGAGGAACTCGAGAAGCGCATCGGCCCGGGTACGGTCGATGCGATCGTATCCCGGCAGTTCCTTGATGCTCCCCGTCTGGTACGAGGCTTGTTGGCTGGGCCGGTGCCGCCTCAGGTGATCATTACGGCCCTCGGAACGAACGGGCCGGTCCAGGAGCGCCACTTCGATGAGTTGATGGAGGTTGCGGCCGATGTGCCGCTCATGGTGTTCGTCAACGTTCACGTCCCGACACGCACATGGGAATCCACCTCGAATCGTGAGATCGCGGCCGGGGTCGAGCGATACGACAACGCGGTCCTCGTCGACTTCTTCACACCGATGGACGGTCGATTCGACCTGTTCGCCGCAGACGATTTCCACCCGACTCAGACCGGCCGGGTCATCTACGCCGAACTTGTTGCCGACGTCCTCTATCCCAACTGGGAGCCGCTCTCAGACAAGGACTGATTCGGCTCTCGACTCGAACGGTCGACTCGAGAGCGATGGTGACCATCTCATCGAGGGATGACCGGCGATCTTCGGACGGCATCGCTTCGTCGGGTCCGGCACAGGTTGACGTATCCACGGCTACGGTTGGGTGTGGAGTAGGCGCGAGCGAAAGAGGGGAAGCATGAGCGCTGCAGAGAAGATCTTGATTGCCGAGGAGACCGTTGCCGGGTTTCAGAGGCAGCTGAAGGCTGTCGAGGCGGTTCTAGAAACGGCAGAGCAGGTCGCTGTCAAGGGAGCGAGAGCCGGCCGCTGGCTACGGCGTCTCTTCCGGGTTCTCCTGATTCTTTCAGCCTTCGCTGTCGTAGCGATGATCCTCAAGAAGGTTATGGGTGGTCGATTCTCCACAGGCGAAGAATCGGCGCCTGAATCCGAATCCACCTCCGACGACCCACCCAACGACGACGGCGGTGCCCCCGCCGGCGACGAAGTTGCTCCCAATGGAGACGCGACTGCCTCCTGATATTCGAACGACGCTCCTGGACACGCTGTGGGCCCGTCTTCGCTGCCGGCGCCCTCGGCAAGAATCGAACTTGCGACACCCGGTTTAGGAAACCGTATCGCACTCATTCATTGAATCGGTCGGCAGCCCATACAGGGCACCGGGAGCCGATCGGCCAGTCGACTACAACCCTTATCCTTAATGTCCTTTTACCCCTTCTACCAACTATGTTGGTGTGGTTTGTGGGTGGTTGGTTGGTGCACAGTGTTGGCCCTGTTTTGTGTTTCGGGTGTGCACAGTTTGTGTACAGTTGTGGTGGGGGAATAGGTAGAAGGGGTACAAGGGGTACAAGGGGGAGAAGGTGTGTGTGGGGAACGCCGTCCACGACCTCGGACTCTGACGGCTAGGAGTCAGCCGGCCGCAGCAGTAGGGTCGGCTCAATCGACAATGGGACAGTGAGGGTTGTGGCAAGAGGGCTTATTGCTGGCGGTGTCTTCCTTGTGGTGAACGGGGTGCTGGCCATCGTGCTGCGGGAGTTCGTCATAGGAGCAGGCCTCGCCCAGGGAATAGAGATCGTCGGGGGACTCGTCGCCGCGTTCGGATACTGGCGATGGTCCGATCCCAAACGGATGGAAGAACCTCAGGCGAACGAGGATGGCCTGTGACGGGCGGCTACTCGTCGTCGAGACACGAGATGTAGGCGTTCTCCCATACGATGCGCTCCTCTTCGCTCTGAGCGCCGTCTATCCAGTAGCCATATTGGGCGTCGCACGATGCATCATCCAACTCGGTGTCCGTTCCGTCGGAGAGAACGGAGAGGATGAGCAAGATGAGTGCGAGCGCGATTGCCCCGGCAATGAACGGGCGTGTGAGGAAGTCAGCGAGGGAGCGAGCGGCCCGGTCGAGCCAAGAACGCCCCTTGTCGGGGGGTTGTTCAGGGTCCGTCATGCTGCGATCAGTCTATGCGTCTCCGTCGAGGGTCTAGGCGAACGAGGATGGCGTAGAACGCGCGTTTCGTTCCGTGCAGGTTGCCGATACCAAGGCCAGACGGCGCATTCCCGTGACTCTGAGTGGTCGCCCGAGTGGACCGAGCCCACTGGTGACCTGCCGATGGGAGGACCGATCGACCCGGACGGCCACCACCCATCCTATCGACGGAAACGGCCGCCCGGCCGGGTCTTTCCGAAACCGCCAATGCAACGGGAAGCGCGCCTCAACCGGACGGCCACGGCCCAATCCTATCGACGGAAGAGCACCGTCCGGGGGTCTTTCTGACGGCTACCAACCTGTCGGAAGGATGGCCCACCCGGATCGGCCGACTCATCTCCAGTTGATGCCGGAGGGTTGTCGGAGGTCGGGGTCGAGTCGCCAGCCGGTCATGTCCAGTCGTTGCCGTTTGGCGATTTGTTGGGCGGCGTAGGCGAGGACGTCGACCTGGTCGTCGTGTTTGGCGTAGGGGAATGAGGCGA
>CAXMQQ010000055.1:0-9773 GCA_964195545.1 uncultured Acidimicrobiia bacterium
GTGTAAGCGGTGCGCCCGTCAACAGTGCACGGTGCACAACCACCATGAGACCGTGACCGTCCGCCGTGTTTACATCCATCCTTCCTCCGACGCGAATGGTCCGTCGGAGTCGGGCGGATGCTTCGCCGGGAACCGAAGCGGCTGCCGCACTGGCTGCCACAGGGAACGTGAGCCCTGCGCTGAGACCCAGTGCCGTGAGTTCTGCAAGCACTGCTTCATCATCATTGTGCTTCGACGATCGGGGCCGGTGTCGGATCGCTGCCCACACAGCCAATCCGAGCAAGAAGACGATTCCGAGATTCGGAGCGAGGACGAATGCCACGAGCGTGCCGGCAGCAAGAATCTCTCGTCGATTCGAGCGCAGAACCGCGACACCGAGAGCGAGCACTGAAAGAGCCATCATCTCTCGGCCCTCCACACGATCGCGGCAACGACGGCCAGACCGAAGACCTCCAGTCCAAGGCCGATACCCAAGACCAACCATCCGGCGGCACCGTGAGAGACAAGGCCGGTCCCCCGCCCTGTGGCAATGAGCAGCACCGTGAAGACGAATGGGGCGACTCCAACGATCAATGCGGAGAGCCGCGCCTGGGCGGTCGCCGCCTTTCGCTCCCTGGCTAGCTCAGCGGTGGCCGCGGCCCTCTCTGCGAGCCCTTCGAACGTGTCGGCGACCCGGGCCCCAGACCAGTCACTCAGCCGGAATGCCGCCGCTGCGAGGCGCCCATTCTCAGGGAGTCGTTCCTCGACGGATCCGGCGACGTCGGCCATCGATGTCCCGGCGGCGGCAAGCCGCACAGGACGGTCGAGTTCGATCTGAGGGACACGGTGCGCCGCCTCCGCCAGGGCGCTCCGCAGCGAAGCCCCGGAGCGCAGTTCTGCGGCCATCGCACGAAAGAGCGTCGCTTCATCGTCAGGAGCAACACGGACCCGGCGTCGCCGAAAGGCCGCAACGGCTCCCCAAATCGCAGCACCGGCGAGCACGAGTCTGGGCTCGACGGCCGCCAGGGCCGCTATCGCGATGATCACCGGATGGATTCCCGCCACCAGACCACCCGCGAGGAGTACGGCCGTCAGCATTGGTAGACGTCCTCGACACCGTCGACACCCACGTCCGATATCGACGTGACAAGCCGACTTCCGCGACGCCGGGTCACGAACACGATCCGGTCGATCGCGGAGCGGATCTGCGCACGGAGCGTGTCGACCGATACGCCTGCGTCGGCAGTCGCAGCCAGACTCTCGAGCCGCCAAAGTGCTTCTTCCGGCCCGTTCGCATGGATCGTCGACATCGACCCATCGTGTCCGGTGCTCATCGCCTGGATCATGTCAAGAGCCTCGGCTCCGCGGACCTCACCGACCACGATGCGATCGGGTCGGAGACGAAGTGCATGCCGCAGCAGACTTCGCAAGGTGATTTCGCCTGCGCCCTCTGCATTCGGCGGACGGGCCTCGAGTCGCACAACATGACCACCCAGCCGAAGCTCCGCGGCATCCTCGACCGTGACCGTTCTCTCCGACTCCTGGATCTCTTTCGACAGGACATTGAGCAGCGTCGTCTTTCCTGCCCCAGTTCCGCCCGCAACCAGCAGATTCATCCGTTTCGATACAGAATCTCGGAGCAGATCTGCCCCATCGTCCGTGATGCCGCCCACCTCGACGAGGGCAGCAAGATCGGTCACCGCTTCGGAGAAGCGGCGGACCGCAACGATCGGGCCATCGACCGATGCGGGAGGTATCACAGCGTGGAGCCGCGAGCCATCCGGAAGCCGGGCATCCACCGCAGGACTCGCTCGATCGATCCGGAGACCCAGCGGTGCGATCACGCGCTCCACGGCCGCGATCACCGCGCTGTCGTCGGCGAACGTGACGCCGGTCCGCTCGAGGGACCCCCGTCGTTCGATCCAAACCTCGAGCGGCCCGTTGACGAGTACGTCCGTGACATCAGGATCGCGCAGTAGTCGCTCGATCGGTCCGAGACCTGAGAGAGCGTCCACTGCGTCGACGATCTCCTCGGGACCGGCGAGCGGAGCAACTTCCGGCAAGATCAAGGCTGCTGCCGCCGTCAGAGGCCCACGTTCGAGGGGCACGTCGGACTCGAGCAGTCGTCGAACGATCCGATCCGTCACACCCATGACTGATCCCAGGCTCTTCGCCAGGCTCGGATCCACCGATCCCCTGGATGTGGAGCGTGCCCTGTGAGCAGCGCCGAGATCGTTCCTCGGCTCGGTCGTGGGAGCACGATTCCCCCTTCCGGGGCTCGGATTCTCCATCCGGAGCGTTGGTAGATTGCCGGACCGACTGAACGATCCATCATCGAACCGGGGATGAGAGGAAGCACCGGAATGGCGCCGTCCCCACCGATGTGATCTGCCGGCAGCCGGAACACGACGGCCGGCCAACCATCGATCAGCGCCCGGAGCACCGGTTCAGCTTCCTCTGGATCGACGCCTCCGTTGCTCACCACCGCGATGCCTCGCCGCTGCGGCGACAGATCGGCCTTCGTCGGGCCGTCGGAGACGAGACTCTCCAATGTCAACCCACCGGGATATCTCGGCCCATCGACATCGAGATCCACGATGATCGCGGTCCCGGCCGCGGCACCAAGCGCCAACGGTGCGATGGCACCGAGTACCTCGTCCTCCGGCGACCAGATGGCAAGCGCCGGCATTCCAACTCCATGTGTGAACTCCCGGCACCGTAAGTCATACCGAGCCCTGTTTCAAGACCTTCGATTCGTGGTCACGTCTGCGTCCGGTTGTGCCGATACAATCGGACGTGATGCAGGAAGCAGCCTTCTTCGATCTCGATAAGACAGTGATTGCGAAGTCGTCGACGCTCGCATTCGGCAAGCCCCTCTACAAGGCTGGCTTTCTCGGCAAGAAGGCGCTCGCCCGCATGGGTCTTGCGCAAGCGTTCTACATGCTGTTCGGCGCCGACGAGGAACAGCTCGAACGAGCCCGCGACGAACTCCTCCAACTCACCGCCGGTTGGAAACGAGACGAGTTCGAGCAACTCGTCCGCGAGACGTTGGCCGACGTCGCCGAACCGCTCGTATACGCCGAGGCTCTCTTCCTCATCGACGAGCACATCCGCAGCGGCAGGAGAGTCATCATCATCTCTGCCAGTCCGGAAGAGATCGTCCGCCCGATCGCCGAGCACATCGGTGTCTGGGAGGTGATCGCTACGAAGATCAAGACCGATGCACAGGGGCGGTACATCCCTGAAATCGAGGTCTACGCCATGGGGCCGGGCAAGGCTGAGGCGATGGAGAACGTCGCACGAGAGAAAGGCATCGATCTCTCGGGCTCCTTCTCGTACTCAGATTCCATCACCGATCTGCCGATGCTCGAAGTGGTCGGGAACCCGGTTGCCGTGAACCCCGAGAAGGAACTTCGGGCGATCGCCGAGGAGCGCGACTGGCCGATCCTCGAGTTCCAGCGCCCAGTCAGCGTGGGCCCCACAATCCCGCGACCCTCTCCGCTCACCGGCGCAGCGGTCGCATTGTCAGCGGCAGCCCTCGCTGCTGCCGTCGTTCTGATGAAGCGGCGAACGAAGCACTAGCCGTCCTCGGAGTCGTCCACTTTTGCTGGTACGGCGCCCAGAGTCCCGGCCTCTGCGATCGCTTCGTGGGCAATATCGAGTGCGCCTGTTCCACCGGCCGACTCTGCTGCTTTCGCTTCCTTCGCGGCGACGCCTTCGGCTCTCGCGGCTTCGATCTTCGCTGTGGTCAGTTTCGGCGCCGCATAGATAAAGAGCAGCACGTACGCCGCTGCTGCAATGAACCATGGTGTGCGAAGTGCGAGCTCCCTCGATCCACCGGCGAGTTCCACACCCGACACGAGCAGGCCTCCGACGGCGAGACCGATCGGCATCATGCCCCAGGCGAAGAAGCGGTAGACCGAGTTGACGCGACCGAGAAGGTGGTCCGGAATGATGGTCTGACGGAGCGAGACCGTAATGAGGTTCCACAGCACACCGAAGAACGAGAAGGTGCCGAAGTTCACGAAGACGATGATCCAATTGCTCGAGAACCCGATCGCGGCCGTCGTTACGATCGCTGCGACGAATGTGAGGTAGAGCGACATTCCACTCCCGAGAGCCTTTGAGATTCGGGGAGCGAGCAAGCTTCCGAGAACACCGCCGATCGCTCCGGCAACCCCCAGAATGGCGAACACGAACGCGGAGACGCCGAGGATCTCTTGGGCGAACAACACCAGCGTTGCGAAGACGACCGAGGCGAGAGCGTTGAGGAAGCCGAGAATGATCGCCATGGGGCGCAACAGCGGATGGCGCCACAGCCAGGTGACGCCTTCCTAGATCTCTGCCCACCAATCCACTTTGGCCTCGAGTTCCGCCTCGGCTCGGTCTGCGCGGAAGATGCCGACGACGACCAAAACCTCCAGTAGTTCGCGCCGAGGCGAACCTTGGGCTTCTCGCCCTACTTCTCAGCGATATCGGTCATTCGCTCTCGTCAGACCTGAAGGTCGGGAGATCGGTCGGATAGACCCCGGCGAGCATGCTGTAGACGCGCTCGCCGTGCCTCGGCTCGGCTGCGAACTCGGCGGCAAGGTCGGCAAGCCGGGAGGCGCACTCGATCGCACTCGACTCGGGAATCCGCGCTCGGCGGGTGGTGAACATCGGCAGCGGCTCACCCGCGACTATCCGCACGTCGCGAAGGGCATCGTGCACCATGAAGAGCGGATCCTTCGTCGTCCCCGGACCCGACATGATGATCGCGCGACCGACCCGTCCGTAGTAATTCTCGGTCATCGCTCGAACCTGACGGGTACGGACGATGCGGATGAGTCCGCATTTCTCGAGCACTTTGAGGTGGTAGCCGACGGTGCCCTTTGGCTTGCCGAGAGCCTCAGCAAGATGGCTCGTGGTGGCCGTCCGTTCAAGGTGGAGATCGAGGATCGCGATTCGGGTCCCGTCAGCGAGCGCCTTGAGTGCTGCCGGCGAGTCTGCAACCACCTCTTCATCGATCGCGTAGTCGAGTACCCCGGTGTCAGTCGTCGGATTCGAGGGTGGATTGGTCTCCGCTTTGGTCGACATCTTTCGAATTGTCGGGGTTCTCCGACCGTTTGTCAGCTTTGTACCAGACCGCCCACACCACAAGGAGAGCCAATGCCGCAAGACCGGCGATGACACCTCCCACGAGCCACCAGTTCGGACCCGTGTCCTCGGGCGGTAGACGAACGGGGCGCGTTGAGGAGATGACCGCGGGATCAACACCAAGGTCGGTCAGCGAGGTCAGGTCGGAGATCACACTGTCACCCCCGCCGTCGATGGCTTCGAACGCGACTTTGACATCTTCCCGGCCGGCGAGCCGCAGGATGCCGATCCACGTTCCGTTCCCTTGGTCGACGAGGGCAACCGGGGGGAGTTCACCTGCAAGGGCCACTGCACGAGCGAGAACTGCCGACCGGCCTCCATCAACCGCTGCGGAGAGTTCGATGGTCATCCCCGAGTCGATCTTGAGTGCCCGCGCCTCGGCCTCACCAAAGGGTGACGCGAGCGTGACGGAGAACAACATGGCGAGCAGAATCGGCATCAGCATGAGCGTAGAACCTAAAGGGCTCTCGCCCGGTATCGGACGCGCCGGCTCTCTCCGCCCGCGAATCCGCGCACCTGGCGAACGCACCTCTTCTATGCTCGACTGTTCCATGACAACGCCACGCACACTTTTCGAGAAGGTATGGAACGATCACGTCGTCCGATCTGACGTCGACGGCACCGACCTGCTCTTCGTGGACCTCCACCTCATCCACGAGGTGACCTCACCTCAGGCGTTCGAAGCACTTCGGATCGCGGAGCGACCCGTTCATCGACCGGACCTCACACTGGCGACCATCGACCACGGAGTCCCCACCGTTGACCGGGCGTTAGGCATCCTCGATCCCCTCTCGAAAGAGCAGATCGACACCCTGATCGCTAACTGTGAGCGAACCGGCATCGAACTGTTCGGGATCAGCGACCCACGATCGGGGATCGTCCACGTGATCGGGCCCGAGCAGGGGCTGACGCAGCCGGGCACCACGATCGTATGCGGCGATTCTCATACAGCGACTCACGGAGCATTCGGCTCGCTGGCGTTCGGAATCGGAACCTCTGAGGTCGAACATGTCCTCGCCACCCAAACGCTGCCCCAGCCGAAGCCGAAGTCGATGTCGATCACGGTCGACGGCGATCTGCCGCAAGGCGTGACGCCCAAAGACGTGATCCTCTGCATCATCTCCAAGATCGGATTCAACGGCGGCGGCGGCCACGTGATCGAGTACCGGGGATCGGTATTCGAAGAGATGTCGATGGAGGGCCGGATGACGGTCTGCAACATGTCGATCGAGGCAGGAGCAAGAGCTGGAGTGATTGCCCCCGACGAGACGACTTTCGACTATCTGAAGGGCCGACCGCACGCGCCCTCCGGGATTGAGTGGGACGAAGCCGTCGCATACTGGAGGACGCTTTCCACCGATTCCGGTGCGAGGTTCGACACCGAATTCACGATCGAAACCGCTGATCTCGCCCCCTACGTGTCGTGGGGCACGAATCCCTCACAGACCATTCCCGTCACGGAAACGGTCCCGGATCCGTCATCGTTCACTGATCCACTCGACCGAGATGCCACGGAGCGTGCCCTCGTATACATGGGCCTAGAGGCCGGGATTCTCATCACCGATATCGAGATCGACGTCGTGTTCCTTGGCTCCTGTACGAACGCGAGGATCGAGGATCTCCGGGCCGCCGCAGCCATCGTCGACGGGAAGAGCGTTGCCGGTGGTGTCCGCGCTCTCGTCGTTCCCGGTTCGGGACTGGTCAAACTCCAGGCCGAGGAAGAAGGATTGGATCGGATCTTCCTCGATGCAGGGTTCGAGTGGCGTGATGCCGGCTGCTCGATGTGTCTCGCGATGAACCCCGACGTCCTTCAACCCGGAGAACGCTGCGCATCGACGTCCAACCGGAATTTCGAAGGCAGGCAAGGCCGGGATGGCCGCACCCACCTCGTCAGTCCTTCGATGGCCGCTGCCGCCGCCATCGAAGGCCACTTCGTCGACGTCCGTGAGTGGTCCCAATGAAACCGATCAACGTCATCACGGGGCAGATGGCACCACTCCCCCGGGCCAACGTCGACACCGATCAGATCATCCCCAAGCAGTTCCTCAAGCGGGTCGAACGATCCGGGTTCGGACCGTTCCTCTTCTGGGATTGGGCACAGGATGCCGAAGGCGAGCTGGATCCGAACTTCGTGCTCAACCGCTCCGACTACAACGATGCCGCCGTGCTCGTCTCTGGCCCGAACTTCGGTTCCGGTTCGTCGCGCGAGCATGCGCCGTGGGCCCTCGAGGATCGTGGGTTCCGGGCGATCATCGCACCATCCTTCGCCGACATCTTCCGTGGCAACTCGTACAACGTGGGCCTGCTCCCGATCGTGCTGACTGACGATGAAGTCGCCCGGCTGACAGTGATCGCCGAGGACCCCTCCAATGTGGTCACCATCGACCTCGCAGCTCAGAGCGTGACCTCCGGCGACCTCCATGCCACATTCCAGATCGATCCCGGTGTCAAACACCGCCTCCTGAACGGTCTCGACCCGATCGCGATGACGCTGGCCCACTGCGACGAGATAGAGGAATTTGAGCGGTCGAGACCAGCGTGGAAGCCAAGCCTGAGGGCAGTACTGAGTACTGAGTACTGAGTACTCCCTGATGAACCGTCCCACGCGCCAGGAACAGGCACAGGCGATACTGCAACGCAAGGCTCGTCGCCTCGCCTCTCTCATTCTCGGGCACCGGGCAACAACGGCGGCGGACTTCGCCGAGGCGTTCACGCTCGAACGGGTCGACATCATCTCTGAAGTCCCCGATCGCGAAGTGCTTCTCGCTCTCGGACTAAATCGTGTTGGGCCGCGTGACGGCATCTACGTGCTCGTAGACACCGACAGGTTCCGTGTCTACGCCCAGGAACGTGGGATCCCGGTTCGGGAGCGATCTGATCTCTCGTTCGATGAGGCCCGAGATGCGGTCATCGATGAACTCGTGCTGCTGAACGGCATCCCGTTCAGCGTGTGAAGACCTCGTCGCCGACCGAGATTTCGACGCCACGGTCAACGTGGTCGACCGACAGGATGAAACCCCTGGTCCCTGTCGAAAGGAACGCGAGATGGTCCACGATCTCGTCTCGTGGGAGGACGACCGGACTCTTCAGCAGGTGAGACGTGAATCCGGGACAGGCCACGGCAGGCGCCGGCGAGCGGAGTTCCAAAAAGGCTCCGTCCCGTGTCTGGATCACAAGACCGGCTGCGATGTCTTCCGCTGTAGCGGCGGGGCCGTCGACGATGATGTTCTCCCCTGCAACTCCCGCCGGAATCTCGCCGAAGCGCTCCGCCATCCGTTTGTAGTGACCTGTGAAACCGATGGACAGCACCCGATGACCGCCACCCCGGACACGAGGGTGAGCGGCGTGGTGGCTGTCGACGACCCATCCCGTTCCGTCCCACCCAAGCATTCCCGATGCGTCGATTACGGCGCGGTCCATCACAACGAGCGGCCCCGGGTCGTAGGCGCCGTCGTGTTTCAACGACTCGGCGTGGACCTGGAGACGAACGATCGGGCCGAGGGATCTACTCATGATCGGGTTGTTTTGTACTTCGACATGACGTTCACGCTACCCGGTTCGGTGCACCGAAGGCGCCCGGCGAGCAAAGACCTCGTCACCGACGGTGATCTCCTCGTAGCGGTCGATGCTGCCCGCAGAGATGAGAAATCCGCGGGTTCCGTCCGATAGGAATGCCAACTCACTCTGAATAGTGTCTCGCTGAAGAACGTCATCGCTCCCGAGGAGGAACGATGTGAACGGACGACACGGAGCAGCCGGGCGTGGTCCATCCAGGTCGATCTCGGCACCGTCTGAACGCCGGATGAGCATGCCCTCGCTGATATCGGCCATCCGAACGCCCGGGCCGTCGACGATGATGTTCTCCCCCGCGATCCCCACGGGAACCGTATCGAATCGGCGGGCCATGGCCTGGTAGTGCCCGGTGAATCCGATCGACAGCGCCCGACCTCCTCCACCTCGCGCTTGGGGGTGCTCCCGATGGTGGGCGTCGATGATCCATCCGTTGTCATCCCCAATGAGCATGCCCGCCTCACCGATCAGGGCGTTCTCTGCCGTCACGAGATGGCGGGGGTCGTACCGTCCCGCTGCCTTCAGGGGTTCTGCCTGGATCTGGAGTCTGACGATTCGGCCGAGCAATTCAGGCATTCACGACCTCATTGAGCAGATCGGGACGATCGGTGACGATGCCGTCGACGCCCATATCGATGAAGCGCCGCATGTCGTCGGGTTCGTTGACCGTCCAGAGATGAATGTGCGCACCCGCTCGGTGAACGGCGTCGACGAGCTTCTCGTCGATCCTGGCGCCGCGGTAGTTGAACGGCAATTGGTAGGCCTGAACCTTTCTGTGGATAGTGCGTCCCGTGCGAGATGCTAGGTACATCGATGCCGCCGTCGTTGGGCCGGCAGAAACAGCGACCCGACCACGAGTGATTCGTCGGAAGCGAGCGATGCGTCGATCGGTGAATGAGCCGATCAGAGTGCGATGCTCGGCATCGAAGGCGCGAACCACTTCGGCGACGGCCCACTCCTCACCGGGTCCTTTCAGGTCGATGTTCAGCCGGACCTCCGGCCACGTCCCGTAGAGTTCCTCGAGCGTCGAGACGCCGATTCCGGCACCGCGCAGCGGAAAGCCGTGCTCTGGATCGAAGCCGTGGGCC
>CAXMQQ010000056.1:0-5187 GCA_964195545.1 uncultured Acidimicrobiia bacterium
CGACCCAACACGCGGCTGATCGACCGCAGCGACTCACCCGCCTCGAACCTGTCCCACAACTCAGCCTTCTCCAACTCAGAGAACCGTTCCACAACCTCACCTCCATACGAGACACCAACTCTCGTCGAAGGTGATGCAACGACCACCTGAAATCACAGCACATATGGACGGCCTACATACGACGAACGGCGATTGCATCGCTGTTGACAAGAAGCGTCGCGACACGGCGTGGCGTTTGAAGCAAAGGTGTCGTGGCCAGTCGCTTCGAGAGAGAAACGTCGCTAGACGGAGGCGATTTGCGAACGAAGCATCGGTTGAGCAAGCGTGTCCATCCCCGAAGCTACCGGATTCGATGTGCGAGTTCGGAATCGTCCGGAAGAATGAAGAAGATCGCGATGCGCCTCGACGCCTTTGCCGTCACGCTGTTCCGAACAGTCGCATGGCTTGGGCATGGTGCTCGTGGCGTAGCTCTTCAAGATCGAAGCCGATGGGCTCACCGTCGATCACTTGCCACCGGCCGGCGACCATCACTCGGTCGGCTCCGTGCGCACCGCAGAGAACGAGTGCAGCCAGCGGGTCGTGGCTGCCCGAGAAGCGAGGCTCGTCCAGTGTGAAGAGAGCGATGTCGGCCTCCATGCCCACCGCGATTCTCCCGATGTCAGCACGTCCGAGACACGCGGCCGATCCCGTCGTTGCCCAGCGCAGCGCATCGAGATGGCTCACCGCGTCAGCGCCGTAGTTCAGGCGGTTCAGGAGAAAGGCATCTCTGACCGCTTCCATCATGTTGGAGTTGTCGTTGGATGCTGAGCCGTCCACGCCCAGACCGATCGGGCTGCCGGCCGCTTCGAGATCCTGCGTGCGGCACGAACCCGACGCGAGGAGCATGTTCGATGTCGGGCAATGCGAGACCCCGACGCCCGATGCGCCGAGCCGTGCGATCTCATCGTCGCTGAAGTGAATCCCGTGAGCGAGCCAGGTACGGGGCGTCAACCAGCCGACTTCTTCGAGGTAGTCGACCGGGCGTTGTCCGAACACTTGAGAGCAGTAGGCGATCTCGTCGAGGGTTTCGCCGCAGTGTGTGTGCATGCGGCTGTCGTGACAAGCCGCGAGCTCCGCTGTTTCTCTCATGAGGTTCTTCGTGGCATTGAACGGTGAGCAAGGTGCGAGACCGATCTGGATCATCGCTCCCGGAGCATTGTCGTGATACCGCTCGAGAACCCTCGCACAGTCGGCGAGGATCTCGTCGTCGTCCTGGACGAGACTGGCCGGGGTTAGACCCCCTTGCTTGTCGCTCATCGATCCACGGGTGATGAACGCCCGGATGCCGACGGCTCGGGCCTCTTCGACTTGAGTGTCGACGGAGCCCTCCAAGCCGGCCGGATACAGGTAGTGGTGGTCGCTGGCTGTCGTGCAACCGGAGAGGAGTAGTTCGGTGTACGCCATCCGGGTGGCCAGTCGCAAGGCATCAGGAGTGAATCGCTCCCACACCGGGTACAGCCCCTCCAGCCACGGAAACAGAGGCTTGTTCAGCGCTACTGGATGGGCGCGGGTCATCGTTTGGAAGAAGTGATGGTGCGTGTTGATGAGTCCCGGAATGATGACGTGTGATCCGGCATCGAAGGCTTCGTCAACCGGCGTCGTAGGCGTTGATCCCGACGCCACGAGCTCAACGATCTTGGTGCTTTCGACGACGATCCCACCGTCGGCGTCTTCGGCGAGAATCCCGAGGGGGTTCTTGATCCACGTCGCGGTCACACGACGCTCGCCGCCTTCATCGCCGCCACCGTGCGTGCGGAGTCGGCGCCCAACTTCTCGACGTCGAGCCACGGCACGCAACCGTCGACGACAAGCGGTCGCCCTCCGACGAAGGAGTGGCGAACGTCAAACGCACCGCCCGAGACAATTGGCGCAATCGTCGGATCGTGTTGTCCGAAATATCGGGGCTGTTTCAACTCAAGCAGCACAATGTCGGCGGCCTTGCCGGGCTCGAGCGTCCCGACCTCGTCGAAACCGAGCGCGGCGGCTCCGCCTGCCGTCGCCCAGTGCATCACGGCTTCGGCGGTGGTCGCGGTCGGGCCACCGATTCCCCGATGGATCGTGAAGGCGGAGTACAGCGCCTGGGCCATGTCGCCCGCCTCGTTCGCCGACGTCCCGTCGACACCAAGGGAGACGACTCCTCCCATCGCTGCAAACTGCGGCGCCGGAGCGATCCCCGAGCCGAGACGCAGGTTGGATTGCGGACAGTGGGCCATCGCCGTTCCGGCCTGGGCGAGGAGCCCCAATTCGTCCTCGTCGCACTTCACCAGGTGGGCGAACCAGACGTCGGGTCCGATCCACTCCTGCTCGGCCATCCAATGCACGGGTCGCTTCCCGAACCGGTCGACGGTCGAACTCACGTAGGTGTCGTTTTCGGACAGGTGCGTGTGCATCTGGATGCCGAGGCGGCGAGCGGTCTGTGCCACTTCACGCACTTCCCCCTCGCGGAGATTGAACACGGTCGTCACCGGGGCGGCGACAACCCGGGTCATCGCTAGACCGGACGGGTCGTGCCACCGCGCGGTGGCCGCCTCGATGCCCGACAGCATCTGATCGAGGGTCTCGGTCGGTGCCGGTGGCAGATCGGCCTGGTGCCACGGCCGACCGTGCGTGAGACCACCACGACCGAGAACGAATCGCATGCCGAACCGGGCAGCGGTCTCGACGAGGACCTCAGCCGGGTCGTAGTCGTAGCGGTCCGAGAAGATGTAGTGCATGTCGAACACCGTGGTCGTTCCGGAGAGCGCCAGTTCAGCCAGGCCCACAGTGACCGATAGTCGCATCGCTTCTTCGTCGAGCGTCGACCAGAATCGGTACGGACCTTCCATCACCCAGTCGTCGAGACCGCCGTTGATCGTCGCAGGAATCGACTTCATCAGGCTCTGGAACAGATGGTGGTGAGTGTTCACAAAACCGGGTGTCACCACGCAACCGGACGCGTCAACGGTGTCTTCGCCCCGTCGGGGTTCAAGATCGCCAATCTCTGTGATTACACCGTTGTTCACCCGGATGGATCCGGTGAACCGTTCGTCTTCACCGGTGCGACCGGTCAGGCCGTGCTCGATGCCGGTGACAAGGAAACTGCTCATACTGTTCGCCCCTTGGTATCCGCCCGAATGACGCACCGCATGTCGAGGCTGGCCCGACGAGAGTGCGCCAGTTCGGAACCCGACGCCCAATCTCCGGCTGCTTGGAGTGGTTCGTCGAGACAACATATTTGCCGTATCGCAGCAGAAATGATGCTAGTGCTGCGACCACCAACCTTTGCGCTGTTCTGTCGGCCAGGGACGCCGCCCGCGGCGTCCTCGTCCTCGCCGCAGTCCCGACTGCGCCTTCGTCCTGCGTCCTTGCGCTCAACGCCCCTGACTCGACATCGACACCCCGAACGTTGGTGGACACAGCATTAGCAGTGCGATTGGACACGTACACAACAACAGTGAAACGTCGGCAAGGGAGCTTCTGCCCGTCGTCCATTGGGTCTTGGAGCGTCTCCCGACCGGCGCAATCCGAGACCTGTGAGGCACTTCTGACGAGAAGCGTGGCCTGGTGGACGGCGCGACGCTTCTTCAACGAAGCGTCGGTGGGGGAGTGTGGGTTGTCCTCGAAGTGACGCTTCCTGCCCAAAGCAGGAGGAAGGCCCATGCCACCGCGGTGGTACCGAAGTGCTTGGAAAACATCAGGCCCGCTCTCTGCATCGGTTCATCAAGTTGCAGAAGCCACTCTGTGGGAGGTGGGAAGAACACCACTATTCCGACGATCAGATCAGCGATTGCCCCTGTCCAATAGGCGATTCTTGCCCAGAGAACTCGTTTCACACAAACGTGATCCATCGTTCATCGAAACAGCATCATGACCGATGTGCCGACCAAGCCGCATGAAACCCGCGGTGAGGTTTCTTCAGAAGCCCTTCGGGACCTCTATCGAGATCTTCCCAACCCGCTCTTGGCCCGATCGGTACCGTGAACACGCGATTGGGTGCGTCCGCAACGCGTACCACTCTGTCCTCGACCGGATCAGTCATGCGGTGCCTCCGCACCAGTCGTCCCATCCAAAAGCTCCCGCAGCACCGTCGTCATGTGCTCGATGTGCCACAGATGGCCCGCCCGCGGAACGACGTGGACCGTGCAATCCGGCAGGGCCCGCTCGAGGAACCGACCGACGGCGGGTGGGGCACTGGTGTCGTCTTCCGGTTGCCACACGCTGACTGGGGCGTTGATTTCGGAGAGGTCGAACGGCCAGGGACGTGATTGGTTGATCACGTCCTGGGCGTAGCCGGCGGCCCGTCGCGTTACCGCATCTTCCGACATGGCAGTGGCCAGAGCGCGGCGCACCGCTGGTTGCCGGAGCGCCGCTTGATCCACATCGGAAAGCTTGCGACCCATCATGCTGACGAAGCGATCGACGTCTCGGCGCTGCAGCCACGCAAGCAGCTTCATGTTCGCCCGCATCAGCCAGGGTGCCCGGCGAGCTAACAGATAGGCCCTGCGGTTGGTGCTGCTGACGGCATCGAGAATCTCCGGCTCCGGCGGACCCGGGGTGCTGACCACGGCGACCGCGTTGATCCGCTCGGGGATCTTCCAGGCACAGGCCAAGGCTCCGGGCCCACCGCCCGAAACGCCAACCAGCGCGAAGCTGTCGACCCCGAGGGCGTCGGCCATATTCGATACGTCATCAGGCCAGTCTACGTAGCTCATGCCCGGCTTGAAATCGGAGAGCCCATAGCCGGGCCGGTCGGGGGTGATCAGACGCAGTCCCTCGAGGAAGGGGAAGCCCGGTAGCTGCTGCCAGAAGCGTCGATCACCCGGGGCACCGTGTAGCAGCACCACCGGAACACCGGCTTCATCGCCGTGCTCCGAGTAGCTTAGAGCCCGCCCATCAGGGAGTTGGATGCTGTTCTCGTGCTCGAACATTTGGTGACTCCTTCAGGTCTCTGATTGTCGGTGTGAACCGGTGATGTAGCCCGGTCCTTGGCAAGGCATACTGCTGATGTGCCGAGGATCCAGTCGCACCACTACGCGTCATCGGTTCAGATGTGACTCCCACTTCACGGTCTTGCCGTCGATCTCTTCAGTCTCTGGCGCCGTCCCCTTCCGGTAGAAGGAGAACGCGCAGCGATTGTCGCCGTTTGCGAGCGTTATCGGCCTGCGGAAT
>CAXMQQ010000057.1:0-13258 GCA_964195545.1 uncultured Acidimicrobiia bacterium
GTCACGTGACCGAACAGCGAGTTCCCTTTGAATTTCTCGATCATGGCCGCGAGTCCGCCGAAGGGCGACACATAGGGGTTGTCGACCTGGGTGAGATCGCCACAGAAGACGACCTTGGAGTCAGCCCCCATCCGGGTCAAGATCACCTTCAGCGTCGGTAGTTCGAGGTTCTGTGCCTCGTCGACGATCACCAATTCGCCGGTGATCGATCGGCCTCGGAGGTAGGTCACGGCGGCCATCTCGAGCACGTCTCGCTCGAAGAGCTCCTCGACGGTGTCGCGCACCGAGCCTTCAGATCGTCCGAAGAGGGCGTAGAGGTTGTCGTGCACGGCCGCCATCCAGGGCTCGAGCTTCTCGCTGAGATCACCGGGCAGATACCCGACCTCCTGGCGTCCTACCGCTACAAGAGGCCGGTATGCCGAGACCCGCCGGTAGCGGCCGAGTTCAAGCACCTGCTCGAGCGCTGCTGCGAGTGCAAGGAATGTCTTCCCCGTCCCCGCCATACCCATGACCGAGACGGCTGCGACGTCCGGATCCATGAGGAGATCCAGAGCGAACGCCTGACGCGTGTTCTTCGACTCCACGCCGAAGATACGGCGACCTCCCGGCACACGCGTGATCACCGTCTGCTTGCCGTCGTCGACAGCGCGACCGAGTCCCGACTGCGATCCGGGCCCATGGAGAACGACGAATTGGTTGACGACAAGACCCGGGTCCTCGAGGACGATCTTCCCGCGCCCGAAGAGCTCATCGATGATCTCGCCTGCGACGTCGATCTCTGCGACGCCGCTGTACGACTCGTCAACCTGCACCGTATCACCGCGATAGTCCTCAACCGGGATGCCGAGTTGGGCACCTTTGATGCGCAACACCGCGTCCTTCGTGACCATCACAGTTGGTGCACCGTCGTCGACGAGATTGAGGCAGGTTGCGAGGATGCGGTAGTCAACCGTCGATGGGTCGAAGATCTCGGGGAGGCGATCCGACGTGATCCCGTTCAGTTCGATTCTGAGTGAGCCCCCACCGAGAAGAGCTGTCGGCGCCGCCAGTCCGCCGGACTCGGATGCGCCGAGATTCTCCAACAACCGGATCACCGACCGTGCGTTCGCTCCGACCTCATCCATCCGAGACTTCTGCCGATCGAGCTCCTCGACAACGACGAGAGGAAGCACCACATGGTGTTCATCGAATCGGAGCAGGGCGTTGGGGTCGGCTAGGAGGACGCAGGTGTCGATCACGTAGCTCGTAGACGTCAAAGTGCCTCGCTCTCGCGATATTTGTGTCTCGAGAAGGGCTGCCGAGGAGCCGTCCGAATACAAGGACCCGCCAGATCGTCCGGGCCAAGTGCCGTAGCCTGTCACCCGGAGGAGAGGAGATGACATGAAGATCACCGTCGTTGGAGCAGGATCGTGGGGGACAACGGTCGCCTCGATGCTCGCCCCCAAGGTCGACACGGTCCTCTGGGCACGCCGACCCGAGCTTGCCGAGCACATCAACGGGGGTGCGAGTCCGGACTATCTCCCCGGCTTCGACCTCCCGAGCGAGCTGTCTGCCACCACCGAGATCGACGCCGCCGTCGTCGGTGCCGACGCGATCGTCATGAGCGTTCCGTCACACGGATTCCGTGCCGTGCTCGAACAGGCCTCTTCGGCGATCGACCCGGAGACCCCAATCCTCTCGCTCTCGAAGGGGATCGAACAATCATCGTTGATGAGGATGACCCAAGTCGTATCCGACGTACTCCGCAACCACAACCACTCGCGCATCGGTGTCCTCACGGGTCCAAATCTCGCCCGCGAGATCATGGCGGGACAACCGGCAGCCACCGTCATCGCCATGACGGGCCATGACGCTGCAGTTGACCTCCAGGCGGTGTTCATGGGTCCGCGGTTCCGTGTCTATACGAATCCGGACGTCATCGGCGCGGAGAGCGCCGGTGCACTGAAGAACGTGATGGCGATCGCTGCCGGAATGGCGGAGGGCCTCGGCTTCGGCCTCAACACGGTGTCGATGCTCATGACCCGGGCACTCGTTGAGATGTCAAGACTTGGTGTCGCGATGGGTGGCCGTCCTTCCACGTTCGCCGGTCTCGCAGGCATGGGAGACCTCATCGCGACATGCATGTCGAGCGAAAGCCGGAATCACCGCGTTGGCCTCGGTCTCGGACAGGGCAAGACGATCGACGAGATCGTCTCAGACATGAACATGGTGGCTGAAGGCGTCAAGTCAACGAAGGGCATCCTCGCCCTCGCCGACCGCTACGGCATCGAGATGCCGATCGCAGAGCAGGTGGGCCGTGTCCTCTACGACAACGCATCCGTTCCGGACGCGATTGCGATACTCATGGGAAGATCGCCGAAGCGGGAGTGAGTCGTCGGTCGTCTGCTCATAGGCGTCACCGGGCCTGAAGTCCCCTTGTGATCCGGACCTGGGCGTCGACGACCTCTTCCCTCCCATCAAGGAAGAAAGAGAACGCTCACAGCTTCCCCGGTCGTACGAACTCTTTCCGCTCTACTTCGACGGCGTTCCTCACGACGCACCCTTCCCAGTGGTCGTTAGCCAGACCCATCGCTTGCATGAAGGCGTAGGCCGTTGTTGGTCCGACGAACGAGAATCCCCTCCGCTTCAGGTCCTTCGCCAGAGCCACGGACTCTGAAGTAGTCGCGTCCCACGTCGGCGGCCGGGGCCCGGGTTCGAACGACCATACGAGGGCGCCCAGCGAGCCAAATTCGTCGATGACATCGAGCGAACGCTGTGCGTTGTTGATCGTCGACCGGATCTTGCCCTGGTGTCGAACGATGCTGGCATCGTCAAGCATTCGAACTACGTCGTCCTCCCCGAACAGCGCAACCTGTTGGATGTCGAACCCGGCGAACGCCTCCCTGAACGCAGGTCGTTTGCGGAGGATGGTGATCCACGAAAGCCCCGACTGGAATCCCTCAAGGCTCAGCTTCTCGAACAAGCGCTCGTCGTCATCGACGGGACGACCCCACTCGTCGTCGTGATAGGCCACATAGTCGGGTGTCCCGTTGCCCCAATTGCATCGAGCGACCCCGTCGCTGCCTGTGCTGATCTGATCCATGGATACCGACGCTACTCGACGTTGGGTTCCGGGTCCCAGCCGAGTGCTCTGCGCTGAGCGGCCCGACTGTGGCGAAGCACGACTTCGACAAGTTCCTGGGCGTAATCAGGATCCATACCGCCCTCCACGGCCTCTTCACGCATCTCAGCGATCAGTTCTGCTTCCCGGTCGGGAGAACGCATAGCGAGGTCTCGTTGCGCCTTGAGCCGTCCGATATCAACCGAGTTCCTCAGGCGCCTGCTCAGCAGTCGAATGACCTGACGGTCGATACGGTCGATCTCGTCACGCATCGAGGGGATGCCGAGAGCGTCCATGAGTTGTGTAAAGCACTCCGGATCGAGATGGGACCCATTTCCGGCGAGAGCATTCGCGGGATCAGGATGGAACGGGACCACCAACCCGTCCGCCCCTGCACTGCGCGCCGCGAGCGCCAGTGGCCGAACGAGTTCCGGATGGCCGGCAGTCGAAGACGGGTCCACGATCACAGGAAGGTGTGACATGCGCTGCACGGTCGGGATCGCCGTGATATCGATCGTGTCGGATGTCCTGGGATCGAAACCCCTGCTCCCCCGCTCACAGAGAACCAACTCATCGTTGCCGGCGTCAAGCACATACTCAGCGGCCAGGAGCCATTCATCGATTGTGGCTGCCGAGCCACGGTGGAGAATGACCGGGCGATTTGTCTGGCCCACGGCGCGGAGAAGCACGAAGTTCTGCATGTTGTCCGGACCGACCTCGATCACGTCAACGTGCGCCGCGGCGAGTTCGACATGATCGGGTTCGAGTACCTCGGTGCTCACCGGCAGTCTCGTCTCCCTGCCTGCATGCTCGAGCATCCAGAGCGAGTCCGGGCCGAGGCCGCGGTACTGATACGGTGACGAACCGGCCAGGAAGGTGCCGGCCCGCAGGATCGACCCGCCCTTCTCCGCGACCATGCGAGCGGCGGTGAGGATCTGGTCTTCGCTCTCGACAGCGACAGGTCCGGCTACGACGGGGTATGAGCCGTCACCGAACTTGACGGCCCCTACTGGGACGATCGTCGTCTCGATGCCTGGTCGTCGATGGCTTTTGAGCGTTGGTTGTTCTGACATGGTTCCTCCATCTGGAGGGCTCCGGATACCACAAGACCCGGAGCCTCGGCTCCGGGTCGTCGTGGGGGTGTGTTGCTGTGTGGTGCCGCTACCGCCGTATCACGTCGACCCGGGCGCAGGGCCCGGTAAAGAGATACGTAAATCGATAGTTTGCGGTCACGAACGGGAGGGTAACGGTTCACCGAACGCTCGTAAAGCGCGACGGCCGAACATCGCTTCGCTAGGAATCGAGAGCCATGACCGCGGCGCGAGCCAGAATCGGTGCCGCCGGCTCAAATCGGGCGAATCGATCGTCCGCCGTCTGTCCCGACGCGTAGCGGGAGTAGATCTGTTCGATGATCACAGCGACGCGGAACAGGGCCAGGCCTTCGTAGTATGGGAGGCGGTCGACGTCTCTGCCTGTGGCCTCTGCGTATCGGTCGGCTACCTCGCGCTTGCTCATCACCGGGGACAGCGGAACTCCGTACCCGGCAAGCACGCCATAGGCGGGCGCATCCGGATCGACCCAATAGGCCACCAGCGTGCCCAGATCGACCAGCGGATCGCCCCTGGTCGCCATATCCCAGTCGAACACGGCGACGAGAGATCCAGACCCGTCGACCATCGTGTTGTCGAGCTTGTAGTCGTTGTGAAGAAGGACCGTTGCCTGGGGATCCGGAACCATCGTCGAGAGGAGATTCGCCGCACGGTCCATGTCGGCCACGTCCCGCGTCCTGGCCGATTCCCAACGACCCAGCCAACCATCGACCTGCCTCGGGACGAATCCTTCGGGCCGACCCAGGTCGCCCAATTCCACAGCCTCGGGTTCGACCTGATGAAGAGCTGCGAGACCATCGACGACGTGCTCGGTAACCGATCTCTGGATCTTCCTGTCGCTGCCGATCTCGGGGGGCCACGTCAAACGGACAACCAGACCCTCCCGACGCTCCATCACGAAGAACGGTTTCCCCATTACCTCGGAGTCCTCGCAGTAGTGATACGCCCGCGGTGCAGGCGCATACGCCTCCCAGAGTCGGGAGAGGACGCCGTACTCCCGTTCCATGTCGTGCCCACCTCTCGCAACCGAACCGAGCGGAGCACGACGCAGAACCAATTCGACGGTGTCGGTGCGAGCCAGGTACGTGAGGTTCGCCGCACCGCCGGGGAACTGGAGAAACTCGACGGGGTCGGAGCCGATGAGATCTCCGATGTGCGTCCTCAGGTATGCAGTGACGCGAGCCTCATCGAACCGCTCATCTGGGCGGATCGGCGCTGTATCACTCACGCAACAGCACCCCAGACCAGGATGACGAGAGCAAGGGCGCCGACGAACGGCAACAACACCTCAATCGCGTTTCGTGTCCGGCCGACGAGTCTTCGCTCGGGATGCATGCCGAATTCACGGGTAACGATCGTAGCCATGCCCCCAACCACGAAGACCGAGCCGACAACGAGGGCCGCCGTCTCGATCCCTGCCGGTACGCCGGCGTCGCCGAGAGCCAGTACGTCGATAGCAATAGCCAGGAACACCCCTGCCAGGTACCCGTTCGTGGCGGCGAAGTAGTTCATGGCCCTGTCGTGATTGGAGCGGAGATGGTTCGCACCAAGGATCAGCCAGATGCCGAGTACCACGACAGAAACGAAGTAGATCCACCCGATCCACGGTACGAGGAACAGAGCGACGCCCACGGTCACGAAGCTGTGGAGCAGGATGTGATCTGCCGTCACTTTGACGCCGACGATGCCGGGAAGCATCGGCACGCCGGCCGCCCGGTAGTCGTCGTTGTAGCGGATCGCCAACGCCCAGAAGTGTGGCGGAGTCCAGAAGAACACCATGGCGAAGAGAACCCAGGCTTGCACAGAGAGTGATCCGGTGACGGCTACCCAGCCGACGAGTGGAGGGACCGCGCCAGCGGCACCGCCGATAACGATGTTCTGGGTCGTGGTTCGCTTGAGCAGCATCGTGTAGACGAACACGTAGAAGAGCAGTCCGGCCGTCGACAGGGACGCTGCCAGGAGGTTCGTCGTCGCTGCCAGCCAGACGAAACCGAGAATGCCGAGCCCCACTCCAAAGATCATGGCCGCCCGGTTGCCCATGCGCGCGGTCGGAAGTGGCCGTCCCCGCGTTCGCTTCATCAAACGATCGATGTCGGAGTCCATCACCTGATTGATCACGTTCGCGCCAGCAGCCGACAGCGTCCCCCCGATCAGCGTCGTGGTTGCGAGCCACCACCCCGGCCATCCACCGGCGGCAAGAACCATCGCCGGGAGCGTGGTTGTGAGCAGCAGTTCGATGATTCGCGGCTTCGTGAGGCGTACGTAGTCGCGCAGCGTCGCCCCCGCTTCCGGCTGCTGTGGGTCCGTGATCCGGACGGAATCGCTCATACAACCCGCTCAAGAAGGTGTTCGGCCGGTGAGCGCTCACCGACAAGCGAGGCACCGAACAACAGGTAGATGATCCAGATCGTGTCCGCGATCGCTAGATGAATCACCTGCATCTCGAGAGGCGCCGCGAGCATCACATTGACGAGGCCAATGAAGAACTGGGTCACGACGAGTCCACCGACAATGGCACCGAGTCGCTTCGTTCGACTGGTCACCGTCGGGGAGAGCCGCATGACGAGGTAGACGACTCCGAGGCCGACCGCGATGGCAACGATCGGATGGAAGATCCGGACCTGGAGCAACCACGGAGCTCCATCGGAGAACTCCTCCGTGGCGCCCGAGAGGAAACTCTCGGCCGGGTAGAGCGAGTCGGCGAGGGCGTTGAGCGCTCCCATCGCACCGATGAGCAAGAGTCCAAGAGCGCCGAGCCCGAGGCTGCGTTTCACACGAGGATCGACCGGGTTCATCGGACCAGGATTCCCCGACGACCACCACGCCGTGAGCGTCAACGCCCCGACCAGGATGTATGTGTTGAGGAGGTGAATCGGGACGACGATCATGCGACCGATCGACGCGTCCTGATCGACCCAACTGAAGATGATCAGCAAGGCGCCGAGTGCCGACTCGAAGAGCAGCAGAGCCAGCGAAGCGGTGGCAGCATTCCTCACGCGGTGGCCGCTCTCGTACAGGCGGACCGCGAACACGAACATCGCGACAACCCCAAAGATCGCCAGAGCGCTGGTGACCCGGTGGCTGTATTCGATCACCGTCTCCAGGCCGGGATTCGACGGGAAGATGCGGTCTGTACACAATGGCCACGACGCACCGCAACCATCACCGGACCCTGTTGCTCTGACGATCGTGCCGCCGAGCACGACCGCGACGTTGAAGGCGAGCACCGACCACGCGAGTGTTCGGAACCTACGTCGAGCGGGGGTCAGGGACTGTTTCACGGGCCGGAGCATACCGAGTGCCTGCTATGCACCCCAAGATGATTCTGCGATCCGCACGCGACGAATCGGGTACGATTCGAGCATGAAGAAGCTCATTGCCGGACTCCTCGTTCTTGCCGCTGCGATTGGTCTCGGGGTCGTCGCATACCGCACGATGACGGTCGAAGTCCCAGTCGAAGATCAGAACTGACCACTTGGCGTCGGGACTCAGCGTACGTGTCTTTGGCGCCGGGCATCCCGTGGCGGCGCTGCATGGATTCAGCCTGACTGGTGAGCAATTCGCCCCACTTGGGAGTCGGTCCGTCCAACTCCATGCTCCGGATCTTCCCGGTCATGGAGGGACCAGAGTCGATCCTGTCGATGCTTCGACCACAGTCTCCGTGCTCGGCGAATGGCTGCGATCGTTCGATGAGCCAATACCTCTGGTCGGCTACTCACAGGGTGGGCGCATCGCGATCCTCGTCGCTCTCGAGTACCCGGATCTCGTCGATCGTTTGATTCTGGCGTCAACGTCCCCGGGGATATCGAGCGAGACTGACCGGGAGGTTCGCCGTGCGAATGACGGGGTTCTCGCCGATCGCATCGAATCGATCGGTCTCGAAGCCTTTCTCGACGAGTGGCTTGAGGGTTCGATCACCGGAACTCGCCATCTCAGCGAAGACGTACGCCGAGCCGATCGCGCCTGTCGCAACGAGAACACAGCGGCCGGTCTCGCTTCCGCTCTGCGCGGATTCGGTCAAGGCAGCCAACCGTTCGTGGGAGGCCGACTCGGAGAGTTGCCGATGCCGGTTCTCTCGATCTCGGGAGGGCGGGACGTCAAGTACACGCATTTGGCGGCCGAGATCGCCGCATCAGTTCCCGACGGTCGACACCGGTCGATCCCGGAGTCCGGCCACAACGTGATCCTGGATGCGCCAAGAGAACTAGCGGAGGCGATCAGTGACTTCTGTGGAGTCCATACCGATCAGACATGAGATTCGAGATATGAGATGCAAAGTGCTTTCGTCTCATATCTCATGTGTCACATCTCACGTCTTGCCTTCACTGCCGGTCTCCAAGAATTGAACAATCGCGTCCACATAGGCATTCGGTCTCGAAAGTACCGACTCGTGGCCGACGTCTGGGATCTCGACGACTCGATCGGCGCCGATCCTCTCTGCGAGATCGTATTGGGTTCGCGCGGGGACGATCTGGTCGGCGGTCGGGATCATCACCATGGTTGGCACATCGATCTCCCCGATCCAAGATCGTGAGTCGAATCGCCATACAGCGTTGGCGGACTCGTAGAAGAGGGAGGGGTCCCGGTTCATCAGAGCCGCCCACATCCATCGCTCATGGGATGAGTCGATGGTCCGGGTGCGGCGAAGGAAGCTGAAGGTGAATGACGCCGCTTCCCTCGTTGAGATGCGGGCGAGCGCGCGTGCAAGTCGAAAGGCGATGATCGAACCGGTTCGATGCCGGTCGATCGGGAAGGCCGCGGTTCCCGCGAGGATCAAGTGGCGGATACGCTCGGGATGGCGGTGGGCGATAACCTGCGACGCCATCCCACCCATCGAGAATCCGAACAGATCCACCTCGTCGCACCCGAGTTCGTCGAGCACGCCGACGATGTCGGCGGCGAGATCATCGATCTCGAACGAACCACGAATTCGATCCGACTTCCCATGGTTCCTGTGATCGGGAATGATCACACGGAACCTCTCGGAGAGGGCAGGGATGATCGGGAAGAAGCTCATCTCCCCATCGAAGCTCCATCCGTGGACAAGAACGAGCGGCGGCGCACCCTCAGGTCCGGACTCGCGAACGAAGATCTCGCGCTCTCCGACGAAGACCGTTCGACCGGGAACGTGCATCGGACGCACTTGCTCCCCGCTGTAGACCGGCTGGACATCGGGTCCGAACAGACGCCAAACCGCCCACCCGAGGCCGAGGGCACCGAGCATCCAGCGGATCAATCTCATCCCAACAGAGTAGGTCGACGATGTGCAGCGCGAACCAGGATCGTCAGACATTACGCTCACCGGAGTGACCCGTCTCCATCTCCACTCATTCGGCGATGACCTCGCAAGTGTCCTGCTACTCCACGGACTCGGCTCCGCCGGCCCGGTCTGGTGGCGGATCGGTGGGGACCTTGCAGATGACGGACACAGTTGCATTGCTCCCGACCTGCGGGGGCACGGGGACAGTTCTCTCGCGACCGACTACTCGCTCGACGCATATGCCCGGGACGTGATCGAATCGTGTCCCGGCCCGTGGGATCTCGTGATCGGACACTCACTCGGTGGCGTGATCGCCGTGCGAGTTGCGACGATGGACCCAGGCTTCTCCACGGCATACCTCCTCATCGATCCTGCCATCAACCTCGACACGACAGCGATCCGTGAGTTGCGGTTCTACCTGACGGCCGAAGCGGAAGACCCACCGTCAGTCGATCAACTCATCGAGGACCATCCGAAGTGGCATCGGAAGGACTGCGTTCTCAAGCACGCCGCCGTACGAGCGACCTCACCAGAGGTGATGGCTTCCACCTTTGACGACAGCCCGTCGTGGACGCTTGGCAACGAGATGGCCGCACTCACTGTACCGATCCACATCCTCGGAGCGGAGAGCGATCCGCTGTACACCGCGGAAGCCTTCGAACGCCTTGCCCCCGACAGATCGACCCACACCTTCGAGGTAGTGCCGGCAACAGGACATTCGATCTACCGCGATGATCCGGCAGCGGTGGTCGACCGAGCGATTGCCATGTTGGCGAGTCGGTAGTCGGACAGACATGAGACACGAGATCTCAGACACGAGACAGAGACATGTGGGCTCTCATATCTCACATCTCATGTCTCCGATCGCATCCGTGCGTCCAGTGACCGACGACCGGCGGCTACGCTCACTCGCCAATGGAATTCATTCGCCTTACTTCATACGCACACGGCTCCGGCTGAGCGTGCAAACTCGGATCTGACGAGTTGGCGCAGGTTCTGCGCCGTCTGCACGGAACTGAGATCACCAAGCACCCGGATCTCCTCATCGGGATCGACGGGTCGGATGACGCCGGGGTCTACCGGATCTCGGATGACGTTGCGCTCGTCCAGACCGTCGACTTCTTCACGCCGATCGTCGACGATCCCCGCGATTGGGGACGGATCGCCGCCGCCAACGCCCTCTCGGATGTCTACGCGATGGGAGGGACGCCGCTCACAGCACTACAACTCCTCTCGTGGCCGCGAGACGTTCTGTCGTGGGATGTCGCCGCCGATGTCATCGATGGCGCCGTAGAGGTCCTCACCGAGGCCGCGTGCACATTGGTGGGTGGGCACTCCATCGACGACAGCGATCCGAAGTTCGGTTTCGCTATCACCGGAACGGTCCACCCCGATCGAATGATCACGAACAAGGCCGCTCGACCTGGGGATCGACTGGTGCTCACCAAAGCGATCGGCACCGGCGTGATCTCCACAGCGATCAAGGAAGGGGTTGCATCTCCTTCGTCGGGACGTGCTGCAATCGCTTCGATGAGTCGTTTGAATGCCTCAGCGTCCGCTGCCGCAGTCGATGCCGGGATCAGGGCCGGAACCGACGTGACCGGGTTCGGATTCCTCGGCCACCTTGCCGAGATGCTGCAGGCGAGCGATGTTTCCGCCACCGTCGACGTGGGGGCAATTCCTATTCTCCCTGGCGCCATCGAAGTCGCCGCAGATGGCCATGTGCCGGGTGGCACGAAGCGGAACTTCCGCGCTGTGAAAGGAGTCGTTGACTTCGGAGACACACCGGCCGCGATTCAGACGATTCTCGTCGACGCACAAACGAGCGGCGGCCTGCTTCTCGCAGTGCCCGAGACCGAACTCGAAGGTCTGTGTGCATCGATCATCGCAGGCGGGGATCTCGCTGCCGTCGTCGGACGAATCGATGGTGCTGCAGCCGAAAGCCCGCTGATCACTATCCGATAGCGGCACCGACAAGTTGTCGGCGCAGATCGTCTGTTACGCTTGTGTCGATACCGATTCACAGGATCGGTTGCGCAGACCCCCTCTCCCCCCGTGGGGGTCTGCCCTATTCAGGGGTACCACACCCTCCCACAACAGGCGATAGGCTGCTCCTGTCATGCGGTTGAGATTCCCCCGCCCACGAGCCGTCACTGAGACGCTCCGCGACCTTGCTCGTCGTCGCCCCGACGAAGCCGAGGCCTATCTCGACGCGCATCACGACGAGTGGGAAGAGCTGGCCGAGTCGACGCCGGAGAATGCGGCCGACATCCTCGAAGCGCTACAGGAAGAGGGTGCCGCCGATCTTCTCAAGGACCTCGATCTCGATGATGCCGGTGAGGTCCTCGACGAAATGCGGCCGGAGGCGGCCGCCGACGTCCTCGAAACGATTCGACCCTCCACCGCCGCATCCCTGATCGCGATGATGGATGCCGACCAGGCAGCCGACGTGATCGGGGCGCTGGAAGCGGACGAGCGCACGGCCGTCCTCGCTGCCCTCGACGAGGATTCCGCCGCGGAGATCCACGGTCTCCTCGTCCACGCTGCCGACACGGCGGGCGGCATGATGACCACCGATTACGCGGCCCTTCCGGCGGGTGTCAGCTCCGGTGAGGCCATCGAGGCCCTCAGACGGCTTCACGACGAGCTTGGCTCGAACCTTTCGTACGTCTACGTAACCGACCCAACCGGACGTCTCAGGGGTGTCGTGTCCTTTCGCGAACTCGTCTTTGCTCGTCCCAGTCGAGCACTCGACGAAGTGATGGTCGCCGACCCCGTCTCAGTGACACCGGCCACGGACCGTGAGATCGTCGCCGAACTGATTCAGCGGTACAGCCTCTTCGCCATCCCGGTCGTGGATGACGACGGTCTGCTCGTCGGCATGGTGAAGATCTCCGAAGCACTCGAGGCGATCCAGGCCGAGGCCGGTGAAGACATCGCCGTGATGGTCGGTGCTGGCGTGGAAGAGACCATCTTCACCCCGGTGCAGCTCTCGGTGCGGCGAAGGCTCCCGTGGATTACGTTCAATCTCGCCGTCGGCCTCGTCATCGCATACGTGATCGCACAATTCGAGTCGACGCTCGCCGGTGCGGCGGTCCTTGTGGCGTATATGCCCCTGGTCGCACTGCTCGGTGGGAACTCGGGAGCACAGAGCCTGGCCGTCATCATCCGGTCCATCGCCATGGGAGATCTGCCGCGCGGTCGCGCCGGAAGAGCCATCAGAAGAGAGATGGCGGTGACGATGATCGATGGCTTCGCGATCGCGGTTCTCGCTGGATTCATGGGAGCCGTCACCGTTGGATTCTTCGGAGTTCAGTCGTCGATCGAACCACTTGACATGGCGATCATCCTGTTCGTGTCCGTGATCGTGTCGTTCACGATCGGCGGCACCGTCGGATCGAGTATCCCGATCATCCTGCGTCGCATGGGGCAGGATCCCGCCCTGGCGTCGAACATCTTCCTAACGATGACGACAGACCTGGTGAGCTTCGGTGGATTCCTCATCACCGCAGCGCTCCTCCTCTGAGGCGTGCTCTGCGAAAGAGTCAGCGCTCGGGCGAGTCCTTTGAGCCCGCCCGGCGAGGACTCTTCCTCCCCCTCAGGGAGAGGTGCCGCCGAAGGCGACGGAGGGGGTCAAGGGTCACACGCAACGGGAACCGTCTGCCCCCCGTCGGCACCTGGTGGCGCTGCCACCCGCCTCTGTGGGAGGGAAGAAACCGCGATGTCTGCCAGGAGTCAGGATCCGAGGACGGCGGCGTCGGTCCCTTCGAACGGTCCGACGTACACGAC
>CAXMQQ010000058.1:0-9395 GCA_964195545.1 uncultured Acidimicrobiia bacterium
TTGTATCCATATAGGCAACGTATCAACCAGCTATGACACAAAGCAGAACGAAACACCACATATCCAAAGAAATCATGGAAGAAGACTCCCCCCTGCGTCGCTTCGCTCCGCCTCCCCCCGCCCTGGCGGCCGAGGGGACACGACGCACAAGACTCGAAGGCTCCATTCGTTGCTGATTGACCCCCTCCACCGCCCTACGAGCGGCACCTCCCCCTGACGGGGAGGAAAAGAACAGGAAGCGACCCGCACAACCTGACCCCTGTCACCTGACGCGGCGACGTGCGCTAGCTCTTCCTTCCGAACCGGCGTTGCCAACCCCATCGAGTTACGAGAGCCATGGCTTCGAGAGCGATGTTTGCGGACATCTTGGAGGTGCCGGCTTCGCGGTCTCTGAATCGAATCGGAACTTCGGTGATCTTCAGACCCTCCTCCGATGCACGCCAGGCCATCTCAACCTGGAAGGCGTAGCCGGAGGCATCGCAGGTCTCCGGATTGAGGCGCCGAATCGCGTCCGCACGGAACGCCCGGAACCCAGCCGTCGCATCTCTCACTGTGATGCCCAGCATGAGTGCGGCGTATCGGTTGCCACCGCTCGAGATCGCCCTGCGATGCCACGGCCAGTCGTCGGCGCCGCCGCCCGGGACGTAGCGGCTCCCGATTGCAAGGTCTGCTCCCTCGTCGATCGCTGCGACAAGCCGCGGGAGATCGTTGGGATCGTGAGAGAAGTCGGCGTCCATCTCGCAGAGGACCTTGCCGTCGAGTTCCAGAGCCTGAACGAACCCAGCCGCATAGGCCTTCCCGAGGCCAGCCTTCGTATCCCTGTGGAGTACGGCGACACCTTCATCATCGGTGGCAAGGCTGTCGGCAATCTCACCGGTGCCATCCGGGGAACCGTCATCGACAACCAGCAAGCGATACCCATGTGTCCTCACAGCGGCCGCGATGCCCTCGAGGTTCTCTGCCTCGTTGTATGTGGGCACGATCACGATGACATCGTTAGGAATGATCATGATGGGGTTGACGTCGACGGGGTGGGATGTGTGCCGTGTCTGCATCTCAAGGATATCGGACCAGTCCGACAGAGCCTTGAACGTGGTTCCAAAGTCGAACCGCAGTGTGCGCGTACAGGGGGGATTAGGCGGCGCAGTCTTTGCAGATCTTCTTGCGAGGGTTGGCGAGCTGGCTTGCCTTCAGAACAAGGAAGCATTTCGAGCAGACGAACTCATCTTCCATGGCCTCGGCGACGCCTTGCTGATCTAGAGCTAGCTCTGCGCGACGAATCGCTCGCATCTCGGCAGCCTCGTCGACAACAAGGGTTTCGCTGGTCTCGTCGTCGGTGAGCATCTCAAGCTCCTCAGCCTCGAGTTCGTCGAGAGCTTCATCGCCATCGTCACCAGACGCTTCCTCGGTGGACTCGTCGTCGGCGCTGTCAGCGTCGTCGGCCACCGCGCCCTCCTCAACATCGTCCCCCAATTCGGAAGAATCCTCCGGGGGGGTATCTTCGCTGAGTTCGTCGGTGGACATGGATTCAACCTCCTGCGGCGCGGGAGCATACACGGGACCGGCGATATTCGGAACCAGTTCTAGATCTTGAAGAACAGTCGTTCCTGAACGATCTCGACCTTGAACGAGCCGTGCCCCAGAATCTCGCCGTCTGCCTCGACAAGCCACGTCTCCGGGATGCCTACCGCCACGGAGCGACCGGTCGTTCGCTGTACCGCCTGATGTGTCAGATGGGTGCCCTTGATCACTCTGCGGATCACAAAGGGGGCTTCCCTGCGCGGCCCGGCGAAGACCTGCACGTCGAACTCGCCGTCACTCGCGTTTGCTCCCGGAGCGACGTTCATACCACCGCCGAAGAACTGCCCATTGGCGATCACCACGTTCCATGCCTTTGTCGAGGTCACCGTCCCGTCACAATCGACGCGCACGTTGTCTGGGCTTGTCTTTGCAAGGGCGAACCAGAACCCTGCGATGTATCGACGAGATCCGAGGCGGGACGGCAAGCGGGCTGCCTCAACGACGGTCCTGGCTCCGATGCCCGCATTCACCGCGTTGAGAAAATAGCGGCAACCGAACGACGCCTCCAATAGCCCGACGTCGATGGGATGCCGGGTGTCGTCGATGAGGTGGTCGGCGGCGGACTCCAGACGGCCGGGGATCGCAAAGGTTCGGATGAAGTCGCTTCCAGATCCGGCGGGGAGGATGCCCAGGGTCGGAGGCGTCGGCCACGCTTGTTCGAGAAGGCCGTTGGCAACCAGATTCGCCGTGCCGTCACCGCCGACTGACACATACGCGCTGTAACCCTTGCTGCGGCCCTCAGCCACGAGCGCACTCACGGCCTCCGGTGACGGGGAGACGCGAATCTCATGGTTGAGGCCGCGCACGGTGAGAGCTGCCATCACGCGCTCCGGCAAGTTGGTGTCACGACCCGCAGCCGGATTGATGATCACCCACCAGGCGTTCATGTGCGACCCCCCACCGCAACAATGCCTCGATCGGTCTCCTTGATAGCGGCCGCCGCCACCGGGGCCAGGGACGGGGAGGCGTCGCGAATCTGCCGCATCAGATCGAGCAGTTGCCTGCAGTTGCGCACGAAGTCGCCGGCCGCGAAGCCATCCTCGCCGAAGAGGTCATCCAATCCGGCTCCCGAGACCCAGCCATATGCATATGGGGCGAAACCGGGTTCCGGCATTCGCGATTCGCCAACGCGCCGCCGTTTCTCCGCCGACGAGACCGCCTCCCATACGTTCACGATCTGCTCGTAGCGATCAGCGACTATGCCCACGAGCATTGCCCGTTCTCCGTCCGACACACGCGGTTCGAACGTGAACATCGAGACCACGGCGGCGAATTCAGCTGCGGAAAGTCCATCGAGGGCACCGAGCTCTATCGCTTGGGTCAAGAGCAGATCGAGCTCGTTGTAGACGCGACGCAGACTCTCCCCCTTCTCCGACAGATCCCATCGCTTGACGTAACCGAGTTCGGACAGGACGGCCATGCGGGCCTGGAATCTATCGACGACGTCGTCATCGTTTCTTGTGCGCCGGCGTTTGAGCCTTCGTAGATCCTTGGATGCGCGGTACGAGCGGGTCAACCACTGAAGATGCATATCGAGGTTCGGACAGGTCGCGACGCTGATCTCGACAGTCATCTCATCTTCGAGTGATCGTTCTCGATCCTCGGGGACCCATGAGCTGAGAGCACGTGCGGTTGCCTCGAGGTACGCACCGTCCGAACTGCGGACCGGCTCATCCAGGGGGAACGTACCCAGGTGCTTGGGAAGCGAACCAAGCTCGTCGGGCGCTGCCTTTCGCCGTTCCCCATCTTGTGAGAGGAGCAGAAATCGGGGATTTCTCCCGTAGCCACGGGCGAGGATGACCGATCGCTGGCCGTTGCTGAGTTCGAGCACGTCCCCAGAGTCCAGTTGGCCGAAGAACTCCCTCACCGCGTCGGAGCCGTCGCCCGAGCCGAGCGGTGCGTCTACGTACGCTTCAATGTCTCCATGGTCGCACTCGGCTGCCCTGCGAAACTTCTCTACTTCGGTGGCCCGCTCAGCGATCCGATCCTCAAGCTGCTGGACTCTTTGCTGGGCCCTGAACTGTGCGAACGAGGCTCGGAGGAGCTCCTCGGCTCGTGGTTTCGAGTAGTTCGCGACCAGGTTGACCGCCATGTTGTACGAGGGTTCGAACGACGAGACGAGTGGATGGCTCCCCATCGCCGCCACATCGGCCACCTTTTTGAACGGCACATAGGAGCTGTAGAGGATCACCGCTGTCCCCCGTTCATCCATCCCCCGTCGGCCTGCGCGGCCGGTCAGTTGCGTGAACTCCCCGGCGCGTAGGAGTTCGTGCGACTCCCCGTTGAACTTACTGAACGATTCGAGGACGACTGCCTTGGCTGGCATGTTGATGCCGAGCGACAGCGTCTCGGTGGCGAAGACAAGCTTCACGTGACCGGACGAGAACAGCTGCTCTACCGTCTCTTTGAACGCCGGTACCATCCCGGCGTGGTGAGCGGCTACGCCTGCCTCCAGCATCGCCACCCACGATTCATAGCCAAGAACGGCGAGATCAGTCGGGTCGAGGTGCGCGGTCGCCCCATCGGCGAGAGCACGGATTTCGGCTCGCTCTTCTGCTGATGTCAAGCGCAGGCCGGCCGCAGCAACACTCCGCGCCGCCTGGTCACAGCCGGCTCGGGAGAAGATGAAGTAGATCGCAGGGAGTTTGCCGGCACCGAGCAACGCTTCCGAAACCTCCAACCTCCTCGGCGTTGCGAATCTGCTGTGGCGCCCCCGCCCCTTTCGGAGAAGGTTCAGGACCTGCTTGTTCGGATGCTGGCCATCCCTGCTGAATACCGGGAACCACTCGACGGCATTCCCGTGGTGGCGATCCCTCAGGAGATACATCGACTCCAGAGGCACCGGGCGACGCTCCTCGATCACCAACTCCGTCGGGCCACGGCGTGCTCGGATCCATGACGTGAACTCATTCGGATTCGCGATGGTTGCCGAGAGATTCACCAATTGGATTCCAGAGGGGAGGTGGATGATGACCTCTTCCCACACCGATCCCCGGTACCGATCCTGCAGGTAGTGAACCTCGTCGAGAACAACCATGCCGAGTCCGTCAAGTGCGCTCGACTCGGCGTAGATCATGTTTCGCAAGACTTCCGTGGTCATGACAACCACCGGCGCCTCTCCGTTGATCGTGTTGTCTCCGGTGAGGAGGCCTGCACCCGCCTTGCCGTATCGATCGGTGAGGTCGCGGTACTTCTGGTTGGAGAGCGCCTTTATCGGTGCGGTGTAGAAGGTCCGCTTTCCGGCCGCAAGAGCGATTGCGGCTGCCGCCTCGGCGATCAGTGTCTTCCCCGATCCGGTCGGAGCGGTGACGACTACCGAGGCACCGCTCTCGATGATCCGGATCGACTCGATCTGGAACTGGTCCGGTTCGAAAGGCTCCCCCTCGAGGAACCGCCGTGCCGGGTCTCCCAGCGTGCTGGTCACTCGGTCACGCGCCACAGGTCGGCTGGAACAAAAGCGCGCCGCCTGACGGTCATGAGCGGCATGACCTCGGAGAACGTCAAACTGTCCATGACGACGATGGTAGAACCCGTAGGCCCGGTTCGGTGTCGACCCAGTACTTGAAGTGCCTCCGGGACGTATCCCGGAGGCACCGATGACCCCTCAGCTCATGCCCGCCCGGTCACGAATCTGATGCGGCGAGCTCCTGGAACCAATCATGGCCGTCGAGATTTCTCGAGAACGCCGTGATCTCCTCTTCGGTGATCGCGCTCGCCGTTGCCACGATGTCATAGCCCACCCCGGTTGCGAGCAGAACGCTCACGACCCGCTGGCTTGCTGGACGCCGTTGCGTCGCTCCACAGAACGGGCAGTCGAAGCGATAACGCCCCTCGTGCGCTCCGGAAGAGAGTTCAAGACCGACATCTGCGATGGTGAGCTCCACGTCTCCGCAAGTGGTGCAAGTTGTTCGGATGGTTGTCATATGGGTAGCTCCGTTGCCAGCGTGTGTATTCCATCGGCACCGGAGACGACCTCTTTATGACTATTTCCGCCTAGTCACCTCCCGCGCTCTCCGAATAGCGCTCAAGTATTCGTGACCGGAGATCGGCTGTCGCGCTCGTGGCTTCGAGTCCGTCGAGAATCTCGGCGTTCGAACCCAGCCGGATCAACAAACGCGCAGCGACCGCTGCGTCTCCGACACTCATCTGAATGGTCATGGCATCGGACTCATCGTCGATCACTTCAACCGGGTAGTAGTCGGCTACCCACTTGGCATCACCGGTTAGGCGGATCGTGACATGGACGTCGTCGTCACCCGGTGTGTAGCGAATCGCGGCATCGTGCGAAGCTGGGTCCGGGGAGAATCGGTGACCGGTCGGTGTTGCGGTGCGGATGCGGTCGACACGGAAGACCCGTTCGGCACCAGCACTCCTGCAGAAGGCGGAGACGTACCAATTCCCGAGCGTCGTGAACACCGACCACGGTTCGATGTCCCGGGTCTTTGCAATTCCGGATGCGATCGATGTGTGATCGATTCGCAGGACGGTTCCGTCCATGGTGGCAACGCGCAAATCTCCTACGAGGGAAGGTTCGGGGATATCGACGACGACCGCTTCTGTACCGCCTGGCAGAAGCGTCCGCTCGAGTTTCACGATGGCACGATCGAGTGCTTCGCCACCCGATCCTGCTGACTGCACCGCCTTTCCGGACGCCAGAATCCCGAGGGCCTCAGGCGCCGTCAGTCGAAGGGGGCGGGCAAAGTACTCTGCCATCTCGATGACGATCTCATCGTCGTCGATCGAAGCGTCCATCAAGTCACCGGGGCCATAGCCGGGGAGGCCGCACACGAACACGGTGTTCAGATCCTTGATGAGATCGGCCTCGGTGTAGTCGAATCGTTGGCACACCTCGGCTACCGAACAGCCGGGGTTCGCGATCACCCACGGAAGCATCGCGAGCAGCCGATTGATCCGTCCGGTGGTCTTCGGTGAGTTCGTCATCGGTCGCCCTCCACGTACGACATGAAACGCCTGCGCAGCTCCGGCGGAGCGAGGAGTTCCGCGTGTTCCTCGAACCCGATGAGCCATCCAAGGAACGCTGCAGGTGCGGCGATCTCTATCTCGGCTCTCATCGATCCGTCGGAGCGCTGAGAAATCACCGCCCGCGAGCCGAGTTCGCGCTCAGCGATCCAGGCGACTCTCTCGTCGAACACAACAGCTGCCATGACGTCACCATCACCCGCATCCCATGGATGGTGGAGCACCTCGTCAGCGGGGTTCAGATCAACCGGTGGTTCGAACGCCTCGCATCGGTCTCCCGGCTGGAGCGCGGCTGCTCGATCAAGTCGGTACACCCTGGTCACATCAACGCTGTCCCCAGAACCGACCAGATACCAGTGTCCGCGGCGATGAACGAGCCCATACGGTCGGATCGTGCGAGTGCTTCCCCGATAGTCGAACTTCAAGAGGCGCCGCTCAGAAACCGCACCGAACGCCACAGAAACCAACTCCGAACGCTCGCCGAGGTCTGCTCCAAGCTGGGTCCCTTCGAGGCTCCCAACGACACCGCCGAGCTTCATGAGCGCTTCCTGGCCGGCGGGACGTCCACCGAAGCCGACCGCTTGCACGGCAAGGGACAGCGCTGCCCTCTCCTCGTCTGTGAGATCGGGGTCCCGGAGCGCGTAGTTGTCGTCGTGTACGACGTAGCCGAACTCGACTTCGAAGACGTCCGTTGCCTCCCGCTCGATCGGTATCCCGAGTCGGCGAAGCAGATCTTTGTCTCGTTCGAACGTTCGGTGGAACGCAGCATCGTTGTCGCGGTCGTAGCCGGCGACCGTGTTCCGGATCTCGTCGGCGGTGACCGGGCGTTCGACCGTCAGGAGATACGCCAGCAGGTTGAGGATGCGCTCGATGACTCTCTGCATGAACGCGACGCTACAGGGAGGTGATCAGTTTCTCGACCCTTTCGTCAACCGCCCGGAAAGGATCCTTGCAAACGATGGTTCGTTGGGCCTGATCGTTGAGCTTCAAGTGCACCCAGTCCACCGTGAAGTCTCGGTTCTTGAGTTTCGCCGCTTTGATGAAGTCACCACGCAGTCGCGCTCGAGTCGTCGCTGGAGGGGCTGTCATCGCTGCATCGATCTGCCCGTCGGTGACGACCCGATCCATCAAACCGCGACGTTCGAGGATGTAGTAGAGCCCTCGTTTCCGGTTCACGTCGTGGTACGCCAGATCCAGGAGGGACATCCTCGCTGATGAGAGAGGAAGGTCGTGCCTCGCGGAGTACTGGTCGAGGAGTTGGAGTTTCGCCACCCAATCGACCTCGCGCGACAGCGTCATGGGATCCTTCTCCAGTCCGGTCAGGAGGTGCTCCCACATTCCGATCGCACGATCGATCTCCGGTGGGAATCCCCGCGTTCTCGCATAGCGCAGCGTTCGGTCCAGGTACTCCCACTGCATGTCCAGCGCAGAGAGCTCACGTCCGTTGGCCAGTCTCACGGATCGTCGGCACGTCTGATCGCGGGCGATCTCGCGGATGGCCCGTATCGGATTGTCAAGCGTCATATCGCGAAAGACCACGTCGTCCTCCAGCATCTGGAGGAGCGCTGCGGTGGTTCCAACCTTCGCGTACGTCGCATACTCCGACATGTTGGAGTCGCCGGCGATGACATGGAGCCTTCGATAGCGCTCGGCATCTGAGTGGGGTTCGTCTCTGGTGTTGATGATCGGACGACTCCGCGTCGTGGCCGATGAGCTTCCTTCCCAAATGTGCTCGGCACGCTGGGCGATCGAATACACGGTCCCTTCCGCCGTGTGAAGCAGCTTCCCCGCACCGGCGAAGATCTGCCTGCTCACGAAGAAGGGGATGAGCGTGTCGATGATCCGCTGGAAGTCATCCTGGCGTCCCACGAGGTAGTTCTCATGACACCCGTACGAGTTCCCTGCCGAGTCAGTGTTGTTCTTGAACAGGTAGACATCGCCGCGGATGCCCTCCTCAGTCAACCGCTCCTCGGCCGACTCGACGAGCCCCTCCAGGATCCTCTCCCCCGCCTTGTCGTGAGCGATGAGATCGGACAGCGAATCGCACTCGGGCGTCGCATACTCCGGATGGCTTCCGACATCGAGATAGAGGCGCGAACCGTTCTCGAGGAACACGTTCGATGATCGACCCCATGACACGACACGCCGGAACAAGTAGCGCGCGACCTCGTCGGGTGACAGACGACGCTGCCCGTGCAGCGTGCACGTGACGCCGTATTCGTTCTCGATGCCGTAGATCCGTCGCTCCACGCTGTCAGCGTACCGCGGTCTGAGAACTCGTCGCGCCGACGTTTCAGAAGTGTCACAATCGCGTCATGAAGAGGCGTGATGGTGAAGAGCGTGGCACCGATCGATTGGAGCCACTGGTGCGCATCGGAGACCCTAATGAGGCGAACCTCCTGGCGGCCCAGCTTCGTGCAGAGGGCATCCCTGTGCATCTACACGGCGAGTCGTCCGGCCCGTATCCCGTCGGTGTCGGCGGACTCGCCGAGGTGGAGATATGGGTAGATGCGAATCACATGGCCCAGGCCCGGGCCGTCGTCGCCGAGTTCCGGTACTAGGAAGATCAGCGGATGCGCGTTGCCGGGAAGGGTCAGACGGTTCCCTTCAACTGCGCCCTTTGACCCCTTCCGCCACCCTACGGGCGGCACCTCCCTCTGAGCCTGAATCCACGGAGTCGCGGATCCGAATCTGCCCGGAGTCCTTGGCGGAGAAGGTTTACCGCGGTTCCGAGGCCACACCAAGACCGTGGCTGCACCGGCGGTGGCGAAACCCGTTGGGCGACTGGGAAATCCGCCGATTCTCCATCGAGAAACCGTGGATTGAGGCTGAGG
>CAXMQQ010000059.1:0-36004 GCA_964195545.1 uncultured Acidimicrobiia bacterium
ATCGGTCGAGTCGAGCGATCACCTCGTCGGGCGACTTGGGCGGGACTTGGATCACAGCTCGTTCGACTCCGGCAGCTGCGAGGGATCGCAGCACGTCCGCATCCCCTCGAGCGCCGAACACGCCGAGGGACAGCGAGGATGGCTCTCGCCCGGCCGCGCGGGCGGCATCGCTGAGGGCATCGAGCTTCGTCGTGAACTCGTGTCGACCGGCGATCGGCATCCAGCCGTCACAGAATTCGGCGATATCGCCGAACGTCTTCGGTCCGGCGCCGCCGCCGAGAACGATCGGCGGGTGGGGCTTCTGGACCGGCTTCGGCCACGACCATGATGGATCGAGGTCGAAATGGTCGCCGTGGTACTCGGCGACGTCATTCGTCCAGATCTCCTTCATCGCGAGGACTTTTTCGCGCAGGATCGCCCGCCGCTCGAGATAGGCGACACCGTGGTCGGCCATCTCTTCCTTGTTCCATCCGTAGCCGATCCCGAAGATCAGGCGGCCGTCCGAGATGACGTCGAGCGAGGCGACCTGCTTCGCCAACCAGATCGGATCGCGCTGGGCTACGAGCGTGATCCCGGTACCGAGAATCAGCGTGTCGGTCGTTGCTGCGATGGCCGCGAGTGCAACGAACTGGTCGTGGGTCCGCCAGTACATCTCCGGGAGCGGAGGGGCTTCGGTGGCGCCACCCCACGGCGTCGTTCGTGATGTGGGGATGTGGCTGTGCTCCGGGAGCCATAGGGACTCGAAACCCCGTTCCTCGACGGCTCGACCGAGGGCGATGGGTTGAATGGTGGTGTCGGTAGCAAAGATGGAGATGCCGATATGCATCCCCGCAGGGTACCCCCAAGACCGCGTACCCAGGGTTGCAGTCCTTGTAATTGACGCCGTCAGCCCGCGGAATGAACAGAGCCGCGTACCCAGGGTTGTAGTCCTTGTATTTGACGCCGTCAGCCCGCGGAATGGGGTCTACACCTCGGCGATTCCATTCCTCTACGATCATTGCCGTGAGCACGACACAACGATCCGTGGCCATCGGCGTTCAACTCCCCGAGATCGAGTGGCCTGCGCGCTGGCCCGACCTGCGCGACATGTCCCTCGCTATCGAAGACCTGGGATTCGACTCCATCTGGATCGGCGACCACCTGCTGTACGACACTCCCGACGGCCCGGCCGCCCCCTGGGAGGCGTGGTCGCTCCTCGCCGCCATCGCTGCGATAACCGAGCGCGTTCAACTCGGTCCGCTCGTGGCAGCAACAAGTTTCCACAGCCCACCGATGCTCGCCAAGAAAGCCACGACCGTGGACGAGATCTCAGGCGGTCGTCTGATCCTCGGCCTTGGTGCCGGGTGGAACGAGGTCGAGTACCGAGCGTACGGGTTCCCGTTCGATCATCGTGCGAGCCGTTTCGAAGAAGCCTTCACCATCATTCGAACCTTGCTGACGCAGGGCGAGATCGACTTCGACGGCGAGTACTACACGGCGCGCGACTGTCAACTCGTGCCGCGTAGTCGCCCGGAGGGACCACCGATCATGATCGGATCGATGGGTCCCCGGGTACTGCGCGCAACGCTTCCGTACGTCGATCTGTGGAACACTTGGCATGCATGGCATGGGAACACCCCGGAGGGTTTCGAGAAACTGAACGCGACCATCGACGAGGCAGCTCGGGAAGTCGGAAGGGATCCGTCCGAGATCGGCCGCACCACAGCGCTCTACTGGCAATTCACGGGCGGGGATGGTCGGCGCCAGGGCGACACCGACAAACACACGGCCGATCCCAGGAGAGGGACGCCCGAGGAACTGGCCGACGTTCTGCGCTCGTACGCCTCGTTCGGGGCCGATGAGGTGCAACTCGTCCTCGATCCGATCACGATCGATTCGGTAGAACAGGCGGCGCAGGCGCTGGACCTCCTTCGCGGGTAGGAAGGTCCCGCTGAGTAGCGTTTCTCGAATGCAATCCCGAGTTCTAACTGCGCTGCTGGCTGCCTCCCTCGGTTGGGGCATGGCCGGCGTCGGCACCCGCTTCGTGTTCGAGCAGGATGTCACGACGTTCACGGTCATCGTTGTGCGCATCCTGACCGCGACCGTGGCCGTCTTCTTGGTCTGGCTGGGCAAGCGCGACGGAATCACACGAGCCGCGTGGAGGGACGGGGCCATCATCGGAGTGCTCCGCATCGGAATCGCGCCGATGCTTTTCATCTCTTCGTTGCAGTATGTCTCCGCAGGAGTTGAGGGCATCTTCATCACGATCATTCCTGCGTCGACGGCTGCACTGGCGGCCGTCGTGTTGCACGAACGGCTCGGTCGGAATCAGATCCTCGGACTGGCGATCGGCCTGGTCGGATCGCTCCTCATCATCGCAGTCGGCGATTCCGGGATTGGAGGCGACGGCGGCAATGTCCGAATCGGAGCCATGTTCGCTCTCGGGGGTGTCGTAGCCGGCGCATCGAGCGGGGTCCTCAGCCGCAAGTACGCGCCGAGGCATCGCACAACCGAGCTCGCGGTTCCGATGTTCGTCTCGGGAGCGGTGATCGCTGTGGCCGCCGGTCTGATCCTCCAAGACATCGACCTCGCAGGGGTCGATTCGACGTCATGGGTCGTTCTGATTGCCCTCGGTGTTGGCAGTACCTTCCTCCCGTTCTTCGCAACGCTGTTTGCTTCGCGACATACGTCGGCAGCCCGAGTCGCGTTGACGGGCTACCTCGCGCCAGTGGTCGGCGTTGTAGCCGGAGTGATCCTCCTCGACGAGGTGCTGACTGTCCCGATCATGATCGGCGCGGCACTCGCTCTGGTCGGCGTTGCGGTGGCCGGCACGGCGCGCCGGCCCGCTCGAACTGCGACGGCGTAGCGGGGGATCAGCTACCACGTCTTGCGCCAGATGTTGCCGTGGTAGGCCTCCGTGAATCCGGCGGACTCGTAGAACGCGTCGGCTGCTCATCATCGGCGTTGTCGACGAACACATCGGTGACTCCAATGTCTCTGAAACGCTGAAACACTTCGAATATCAGCGCCTGCGCTGCCCCGCAACGCCGGTGGCGGGAATTGGTGTACACCGACTCGATGATCCCGCGTCGATGGCGGTCGTCATAGGTTCCGCCGACGTGCGCGGCGAAGGATCCATCGGACGTCTCTGCAATATGATTGATGTCATGGCTGAAGGTTGGCGATGTCGTCATGAACGCATGGCGTTCGGTGGCGGAGTGGGTATCCGTGCCGAATCCGGCATTGACGACATCGGCCATCCGTTGGGTGACGTTGCGATCGCTTGCGCTGGTCGACCGCAGCACGTAGCGGTCGATACGGGGCATCGGATGAAGGTGCTGATCTCCGAGACGGAGACTTCGCGTCATACCTCCGGACTCAAGCCGGTCCCACCCTCGGTCGATTAGCACTCGTTGTCTTCAGCATCCGAGCGTTGTCGATCGTATAGATGGCGAGGGCGATCCACACCAGCGCGAACCCAAACCACTCGGCGTTCGATATGGCTTCACGGTACAGGACGACGCCCACCAGGAGCTGAAGAATCGGTGCGATGTATTGCAGGATCCCGAGGGTTGATAGCGGGATGCGTTGCGCTGAGGCTCCGAAGAGGACAAGAGGGAAGATCGTGACAGCTCCCGCGGCGACCAAGAGCAGCGTTGTGGTCAGGGAAGATCCGAGAGTCCCGGTCCCGTCTCCGGCTAGGAAACCGAGATACAGGACCGCGGGCACAGCGACGAATGCACTCTCCATGAACAGTCCCTCGATCGGCGGTGCCGCCGTGGTCCGCTTCTTGAGGAGGCCATATGTCCCGAAGGAGAAAGCGAGGATCAGTGAGATCCATGGCGGGACGCCGGACATGATCGTCATCCCGATGACTCCGACAGCGGCGATGCCGACGGCGATGCGTTGGGTGGGGCTGAGTCGCTCACGCAGCACGATTACGCCGAGGGCGACCGAGACCAGGGGGTTGATGAAGTAGCCGAGCGACGCCTCGACGATGTGGCTCGTCGTGACCGCCCACACGAAGACACCCCAGTTGATGGAGAGGAGGACACCGCCGGCAAGCGACGATACGGCCGTTCCCGGCGTCCGAAAGGATTCGCGGAGCACGCCGAGGTGCTTTCTGCCGACGATGACGAGGAACAGGAGTGGTACCGACCACAGGATCCGGTGGGCCAGAAGCTCGAGGGCGGGTACGGTGTCGAGAGCCTTCCAGAATATTGGGACGAATCCCCAGAAGGAGTATGCCGCAACGGCCAGCCAGATCCCCTTCCGTTGTTCCATGTGAGTCACCTCTTCGTAGACCGTTCAGTGTCGCAGACCGCCTGTACCTACCCGTCGGAGCAGAGTGTGTCGAGTCGATCGCGGTCTATCGTCATTGGATGAACCGAACGATCGAGACCCTCCTGCTGCTTGCCCTGCCTGCATCCGGGAAATCGGAGCTCCGCAGGTACCTCGCTCACCTCGAGCCGGTGGTCACCGAGAGGGATCTCCATCTCGGCCCGACGGTCCAACTCGATGATTACCCGTATGTGCATCTGATGCGTCGCATCAGTCAGGAGCTGCAAGCGATGGGAGAACCGCCGATCTTCTTCCGGGACGATGCAACTTCATTCGCTGAGCCTCGGGACTGGGGGACGCTTGTGCATCTCGTGAATGAGGACTACCAACTCCTAGGCACGCCCCCGGAGCGACCCGAGTCCGCGACGGGGTGGCTCTTCGACCGGATCGACAGGGCTCGCCTTGCCGTCGGAGCCGCACCGGATCTTGGCCGACTTGACGGATCTGTTCGCAGTCGTCTCGAGCGCTCGCTCGAATTCGAAGTCGGGGGGACATGGGAGGCGCTGGCTGGGGTGGTGTCGTCATGGCGTGAAGGCGACACCGTCGTTATCGAGTTCGCGCGGGGTGGTCCCGACGGGGCGGTGATGCCTCTCGAGTCTCCCAACGGATACGCCTATTCGCTGGGTCAACTCTCGTCGGAGATCCTGGATCGTGCGTCGATCTTGTACGTCTGGGTCACTCCGGAGGAGAGTCGCCGTCGCAACGAAGAACGAGCACGGCCGGGTCGCGGGGGAGACGCTTCGATCCTCTATCACGGTGTCCCGGAAGCAGTGATGCTCGGTGACTACGGCACCGACGACCTGACGTGGCTCATTGAGGAGGCCGGGGGAGACGCTGTTCGGATCGGAGTTGGAGACGACGAGAGGACGATCCCGGCAGCGGTATTCGACAACCGATCCGATCACACGTCGTTTCTCCGGGCCGATCCAGATGCCTGGCCCGATGAGCAGGTCGTTGCACTCCATGCGGAACTCGAATCCGTATTTGAGAAGCTCGCACCGTAGAAGGCCGATCTCGCCATTCCGCGGGCTGACGGCGTCATATACAAGGACTGCAACCCTGGGTACGCGAAGGGGTGTGTAGGATGAGCGAACACATGTTCGATGCATCTACGCCTGAAGATCCGACCTGGCTCGACGGCCTCAATGATCGGCAGCGTGATGCCGTCCTCCACGGGGATGGCCCGCTTCTCGTCATCGCCGGTGCCGGTTCCGGCAAGACCCGCACACTGGCCAGTCGCGTTGCACGTCTCGTCGACGAAGGAGTCCCGGCCGATCGGATTCTCCTGCTTACCTTTACGAGACGAGCAGCTGCGGAGATGCTGCGTCGATCGGGCGCTCTGATCTCCGACCGCTCCGTCGGCAAGGTCTGGGGTGGCACCTTCCACGCCGTCGCCAACAGGTTGCTCCGAAAGTACGGATCCGCTGTTGGCCTGCAGGACGGGTTCACCGTCATCGATCAATCCGATACCGCTTCGTTGTTTGGCATCGTTCGTACCGAACTCGGATACTCGGAATCGAAGCAACGGTTCCCGAAAAAGGAGACAATCGCGGCCGTGTACTCCCGCACGGTGAACGCCGGAACGCCGCTCACCGAGACCGTGGAGGAACGGTTCCCCTGGGTCGTTGACCACGTCGATGCGATGCGGGAGATCTTCCGTGCGTACACGGCTCGGAAGAAGGATCACAACGTTGTCGACTATGACGATCTCCTTCTCTACTGGAGTGCCCTCCTCGAGTCGCCCGCCGGTGGCACGGTCCGGTCTCTGTTCGATCACGTGCTGGTCGACGAGTACCAAGACACGAATCGGAGCCAGGCTGAAATTCTCCAATCGCTGTGCGGACTCGATGGCAACCTCACGGTTGTCGGTGACGACGCCCAGGCTATCTACTCGTTCCGGGGCGCCACGGTCGAGAATATCCTCGAGTTCCCCGACGCCTACAAGAGCGCCACCGTGGTGACCCTGGAACAGAACTATCGATCGACGCCCCAGATTCTCGGCGCCGCGAATGCTGTCATCGACGCCTCGCCCGAGACGTTTCAGAAGGAGCTTTGGACCGAACGGGCAGCGGGCCGCACACCGGACCTCATCACATGCTTCGACGAAGCGGCTCAGGCGGATATCGTTGCCGACCGCGTGCTCGAACACCGAGAGTCCGGCATCCCTCTGCGTGATCAGGCGGTTCTGTTCCGTACCGGGCACCATTCGGCGGGTCTCGAATTCGAACTCTCGCGTCGGAACATCCCGTTCGTCAAGTACGGGGGACTCCGGTTTCTCGAGGCAGCGCACGTCAAAGACCTGCTCGCCATGTTGCGCATCCTGGACAACCCAAAGGACGAGTTGGCATGGGACCGTGTGATCCAGATGATCCCCGGCATCGGACCTGCCACGACCAGAAAGATGCTCACGCACCTCGACACCGAGGCCGTCACGTCAGACTCGAACCGACTGGCCACGTTCATCGATTCCGAGTTCGCCGTGGTCTCTGAGGCGCGCAAACCGATGCAGGAGCTCCAGATCGCGCTTGCCGACTGCCGCGCGATCGCTGGCTCCGAGCCGGGACCGGGGGAGCAGATCGAACGCCTGATCCCCTTCTGCGCACTCGTCTTCGAGCGCTCGTATGACGACTCCGCTGCACGACTCGCTGACCTTGCACAGCTCGCCGGTCTCGCCTCCGAGTACGGAACGAGGAGCCGGTTCCTGACGGAGATCACACTCGACCCGCCGGCCAGCACGAGTGACCTCGCTGGTCCGCCGCACCTCGACGATGACTATCTCATCCTCTCGACGATTCACTCTGCGAAGGGCGGTGAGTGGCGGACCGTGTTCGTCATCCACGCTGCAGATGGGAACATTCCGTCCGACATGGCGATCTCGGATCCCGGGGGTCTCGAGGAGGAACGGCGCCTTCTCTACGTCGCGCTTACGAGGGCGAAGGACCACCTCCACGTGACCGTCCCCCAGCGGTTCTATCACAAGCGATTCAGCTCGAGTCGGGAGCACTCATACGCTCTTCCCAGCCGATTCCTCGACCCGGCAATGGAGCAGTTCGAAATGATCACGGTCGGAGTTCCCCGGCACGGCGACGGAGCGGAGATGTTGGCGTCAGGCGAGGATCCAGTTGCCGGGGTGTTGGAAGACCTCTGGCGTTGAGGGCTACCCCTCGGAGACCGGAACCTCGGGGAAGTGCGCAACTTTGGGATAGCCAGCTTGGATCCCGGTCGCCACAGTTCGGGCGTCTCCTGAACGGACATAAGCCACCATGCCGGTCCACACCGTGCTCAGTGTGGTTCTCGACGATGTCGGCATCCCCTCGCCGGTGTGGCCGGCACTCTACCGCCCGCCTCCCGGGTCAGACGTTGGGCGCGACGGCAGACAGCAGATGCTCGCCAAGGAACTCATCGACCGTCGGGAAGAAGGGTCCAAAGGCCTCGAGATCAGAGTGCGTGCCACCCGGAACGATGACGAGTTCGCTCCCGGGGAGACGTTCGTGAAGATCGATCGAGTCCTGGAACGGTATGACGCTGTCGGCGTCGCCGTGCATGAGCATCACGGGAGCTTCGACGTCTGCGATTCGGTTCCTCGGGGCGATGTCGTCGTAGCGGTGACCGATCATGTGCTCCATGATCTGCAAGAGAGCCCATGTAACCGGAGCCGGGAACGGGAAGTTCTCGCGCATCATCTCGGCGGGGTGAGCGAAGGATGCGACGGCAACCACCGCATCGATCGCCTGATTGTGCGCAGCCGCGTAGATCGACGCCGCTGCTCCGACGGAGTGGCCGATGACCCCGATGGCGGTCACGTCGTCACGTTCGAGCAGATCATCGACCGCGGCCTCGAGATCCTCGGCGAAACGCGGCATCGACATGAAGTCCTCAAAGTCGGATTGACCATGTCGCCTCGCATCGAGGAACAGCGAATGGAACCCGGATTCGGCGAGTCCCGGCGCGACGGGGAGCATGTCCCCGGAGTTTCCGCCCCAGCCGTGGAGAACGATGACGACCGGTGCTGGGCCATCGACGGGAATCCACCAGGCATGGAGGCGTCTTCCATTGGGCCCGTCGATCCAGAGATCGACGGCCGAGAGTCCGAAGTCGGACGGGCCTGTGGCGACCTCCCGATCCGGTGGAGCGAAGGCCCGTCTGAAGAGACGGGGTGCTGCAACGACGGCACCGACGATGACGATCAATGGCAGGATCAACTTCCGCATGTTGGGAATAGTACGGCGGTGCGTCCGATTTCGATCCCTGCTGCGTGTGTCCTAGAAGATCGCCTGCAGCGCCCACACGGTGACCATGCCTGCCGCAATCACTACTCCCACGTTCTTGGTCTTCCACGCGATCAGGAGCGCCACCAGCGCCGCGATCGCTCGCGGATTCGTAGCAGGCCCGACGGTGAGTACGCCCTCGTGGAGGAGGACGGCAGGGGCCACGAGCGCGGCCAAGACGGCAGGCGCCACAAATCGGAGAGGCACGAGAGCCCAATCGGGCATCGTTCGGTCGCCGACGATCCCGATGAACGACAACCGTATGAGATACGTCCCGATGCCGATCGCGAAGACGACTCCGAAGTCACTCATCGCATAGCACGCAGAGCGACGACTCCGGCGACGATCCCGCTGACGGCACCGATCATGAGACCGAGTCCGTAGGGCGCATCAGCCGCGGCGACGGCAATCCCCGCCCCGACGGCGGCAGCGATGAGTTCCGGTCGACCCTTGACAGTGGGAACAAGGAGGATCACGAACATGAGTGGAATCGCGAAGTCGAGCGACCACGATGCCGGCACTTGAGCTCCAACGACGATGCCGGTCACCGTAGAGATCTGCCAGGTCACCCAGAGCCCTAATCCGGCTCCTGTGAAGTACCACCGGCGATACACCGGTTCTTCTACCCGATCGAATTGAACGATTGAGATGGCGAAAGCTTGGTCGGTCAGGAGATAAGGGAGCGCGACCCGAGCGGCCCTGGGGAACTCCCGGAACGCGGGAGCGAGCGCCGCGCTGTACATGAGGTGCCTTGCGTTGATCACGAGCGCTGTGGCGATGACAACGGCACCGGCTGCCCCGGCGTCGATGAGTTGGAGAGTGGCGAGCTGAGCGGCGCCAGCGAATATGATCACCGACGCTGCTCCACCGAGCCACGGCCCGACGTCTGATCCTGCTGCGACGATGCCGAACACGAGTCCAAACGGAATCACGGCGATGATGAGCGGTGCGAAGGCGCGTGCGCCCTCGATGAACGCGGTCCTTCGAACCGATGGGTCGTGAGGCATGGTGCTCCGTTGGAGGGTGCGACGATAGGCACGAACTCGAATCACGCGGCTGTCGAAACGTCAAACCCCGCCCGAGACCGATGGGCGGCAGCTCGCAATTCCCCTAGAGCTTCTTGAACCGCTTCCGTTCGCTCTCCGACAGGTGGCGCTTCCTGACCCGGATCGCTTTGGGCGTAATCTCCACGAGCTCATCTTCGGCAATCCACTCGATTGCGATCTCGAGCGTCATCTCTTTCGGGGGCTTCAGCTTGATCGCCTCGTCCGTCGAGTGCGTACGGATGTTCGTGAGCTGTTTGGTCTTCGTGGGGTTGACCTGCATGTCCTCCGGGCGAGACGCCTCCCCGATAATCATGCCTTCGTAGACGTCCACGTTTGGGCCGATGAAGAGTTCGCCCCGCTTCTGAAGATTGTCGAGGGCGAATCCTGTGGAACTCCCGATCCGATCGGCAGCCATGGCGCCGCCCTGGCGATGCGGGAGTTCACCTGCCCACGGCATCCACCCGGCATGGTGCTGGTGGAGCAGTGCTGTGCCACGGGTGGCCGTCATGAGAAGCGAACGGAACCCGAGTAGCCCCCGTGCTGGCGCGGTGAGTGTCACGATCGTGCGCCCGCTGTCACCTGGCCGCAGGTCGGTGACCGTACCCTTCCTGGGAGCAACGGCCTGCGTCACGGTGCCGACGTGTTCGTTTGGCACGTCGACGACCGCTCGTTCGAGTGGTTCGTGAGGACGTCCGTCGATCTCACGGATGATCACCTCTGGCCGGGAGACCTGAAGCTCGAAGCCCTCACGACGCATGGACTCGATGAGAACGGCGAGTTGCAGTTCGCCACGTCCGGCAACTTCGATGACCTCGGGGGATGAAGTGGCACCGATACGGATCGAGACGTTCCCGAGTACCTCACGATCGAGTCGTTCTCTGATCTGGCGTGAAGTGACGAACCTACCGTCCCGGCCGGAGAGGGGCGATGTGTTGACACCGAAAGTCATCCGGAGCACGGGTTCATCGACTTCCAGGCGTGGGAGGGCTTGTGGATCGATGGCGTCGGCGATTGTGTCGCCGATCTCGACCTCGGGGAATCCGGCAACGACGAAGAGGTCACCTGCGACTCGTTCCTCGACGTCAATCCTGTCGAGATGCTCGAAGCCCATGAGTTGGCTCAGCCGACGCTTCAGCGGTGGTTCCTCTTCGTTCGAATGGCAAAGGGCGACCTGTTCACCTGCTCGCAGCGTTCCTTCAACGACTCGTCCGATTGCGAGGCGGCCGAGGTAGTTCGAGGCATCGAGGTTGGTGACGAGCGCCTGAACGGGCGCATCAGGGTTTCCGGAAGGGGCTGGGATGCTGGCAACGATGGCATCGAGGATCGGTGAGAGGTCTGTGTCCTCCCCAGGAATTCCGGTACCGACCATGGCGTGGCCGTGTCGGGCGATCGACGAGATGATCGGGAATTCGATGTGGTGGTCTTCAGCATCGAGGTCGAAGAAGAGTTGGTAGATCTCGTCGGCGACCTCATCGATTCTGGCGTCGGGGCGGTCGACCTTGTTGATCACTACGACGGCGGGAAGCCCCTTCGCGAGTGCCTTCGAGAGGACGTAGCGGGTCTGAGGCATCGGGCCTTCTGCGGCGTCGACGAGGAGAAGGACACCGTCGACGAGTGCCAACGCCCGTTCGACCTCACCACCGAAGTCGGCATGGCCGGGCGTGTCGACCAGATTGATCTTCGTTCCCTTCCACGTGACCGTGGCGGCCTTCGCGAGGATGGTGATGCCGCGCTCCCGCTCCTGGTCGCTCGAGTCCATGATTCGGTCGACGTGGGCCTCGTGAGAACCGAACACGCCTGCTGCGCTGAGCATCGCGTCGACGAGGGTGGTCTTGCCGTGGTCGACGTGCGCGATCAACGCCACGTTCCGAAAAGAGGGGGAGGACATGTGGCGAAGCATAGGGAGCTATGAGCTTTGGCTCTGAGCTTTGAGCATGAGTCTTCACCAACGATCGATATACCCGGAGTGGGTACTCCACACCGATTCTCTAGAGCGGAACTGGAGCGATCCTTCAGCAGTCCTTGAGGTCACGGTGCGATGATTTGTGGCACACCGCCAGAGGAATCGGAAGGAGGCGGACGTGAGAACTCTCCAAGACCAAGTAGGAGATGTGACGGTCGAACGCCCGCAGTGGAGACTCAGCGGTCCGGCGAATCAAGGTCGGCGAGATCGAAGTGCCGCGCCTATCTGAGGGTTGCGGGTTCCCGATTCTCGAAGAATGAGGGGTAGATCCCGCGTTCCGCGGGCTGGCAGCGTCAAATAGGAGGTTACCAACCCTGGGTACGCGGGCTAGGGGGTGCCGCCGCCGAGCCAATGGACGAAGCGCTCCACGTGTTCCAGCGTCATCTCGGCGTCTGGATCTCCACCGTCGGTGAGTACCTCGAGATAGGCTCCCGCCTCATCCTCGAGTTGTTCGAGTGACCACGGGCCGAGGTCCTTCGCTGCTCCTCTGAGAAGCGCCTGAGCGTCTTCGACCGTGAAGCGACCGGATGTCACCTCACGTCCGACGATGATCCCGGCAACACCTTGTTCGCCCGACCTGATCTTCAGCAGCGCTCGCACATCGTCGAGGTCGCGAGCACCTCCCCCGGCGATCACTTCCTCATCAACGAGCGAGATCGCGGTCTGGAGAGCTTCGAAATCGGGCGGATCCTCGAGCGCGTCACGGCCTACTTCGGAGAGCAGGAACGCCGCCGCTCCTGCGGATGCCAGCTCGATGAGTGTCTCTTCGAGATAACGGCCGGAGCCATGCTGCCAGCCCTGAGTGACGAGTTCCTGGTCGGCGGCGATGTCGAGGCTGACGGCGATGCGTCCCGGGTGGGAGCGGCAGATCTCCCAGAAGTGCACCTGATCAGTGATCGCCAAGGTACCCATCACGACGCGCCATGCTCCGGCGTCGAGGAGTCGATCAACTTCAAGGTTGGAGCGGACACCACCACCTACCTGCACGGGGATGTCCACTTCGGCGATGATCTCGCGGATCAGCGGCCGGTTCCTGTAGTCGTCCTTGATGGCGGCGTCGAGGTCGACGATGTGGAGGCGGTCAGCACCCTGCGCGATCCAGCCGAGGGACCGCGCGACGGGGTCTGCATCGAGGTAGATCACCTGATCGAGCTCTCCGCGGGGAAGGCGGACGGCTTTGCCATCGAGGATGTTGACGCGTGCATAGAGTTCCATGGCCCCCACGGTACCAACCTGGGACGTCGTCTGAGTAGTGGCGGTCAACAGGCTTCTCGGCCCGTGTAGCGTGATCTCCATGCGCTACGGAGCTTTCATCCCCCAGGGCTGGCGTCTCGACCTCGTCGGGATCGATCGATCCGAGCAATGGCCGACGATGCTTGGTGTTGCCAACACCATCGAATCCCTTGGCTACGAGTCCGCGTGGGTATTCGATCACTTCCACACGGTGCCGGTTCCGACACAGGAGTCGAGTTACGAGGCCTGGACGCTGATGGCCGCCCTCGCCGCGACCACGGACACGGTGCGACTCGGGCAGATGTGTACGTCAAATTCCTACCGAAATCCGGCGTACCTCGCCAAGGTCGCCGCGGATATCGACGTCATCTCGAACGGCAGAGTTGAGATGGGGATCGGAGCCGGGTGGCACGAACACGAGTACCTCGGGTATGGCTACGAGTTCCCGAAGCCTTCGGTTCGGATCGGGCAACTTGAAGAGGGCGTCGAGATTATGCGACGCATGTGGAACGAGGACGAAGTTCACTACGACGGCCGGTTCTACCAGCTCGCCGGTGCCATCAGTCGGCCGAAGCCGGTCCACGGCTCCATCCCGATCTGGGTGGCAGGCGGCGGGGAGAAGCTGACGCTGCGTGTTGCAGCGCGCTTCGCCGACTACACGAACTTCGGGTGGACAGTCGAGGAGTTCATTCACAAGAGCGAAGTTCTCGGCAGGCACATGACCGATATCGATCGCGGCTACGGCGAGATCGTGCGTTCGTCGTTGTTCACGATTCTCATCGCAGAGACGGAGAGCGACGTACAGGCGAAGATCGACGAATACGTTGGTCGGATCGGTGCACTCGCCGGGGACGAAAAGGCAGCGTCGGCACGCGGAAGCCTCCTCGAAGGCGGCCTGGTTGGTACACCGGAACAGGTCGTCGAGCAGTTGCGGCCATGGGTGGAGGTCGGGATGTCCTACACGATCGGCTACTTCCCGGACGCGGCATATGACTCGACCAGCCTCGAACTGTTCGCAGCAAAGGTCGCACCGCATCTTGACTGATCAGCGGGTCGGATCATCGCGAGCGGCGATGGCATCGTCGGGATCACACCGAGCACACGGAGGAAGTCGATGAGTGGGTCGAAGCAAGGAGATGTCGGCCGGACGGGCAAGGCACGGGTCCTGGCTGCTGTCGTTCTTGCCGCCGCGGTGGCACTCGTTGCTTCCACATGCGGAAGCGACGGTACGGAGGTCACCACGACTGCGGCAGCAGGCACGCCTGTTGTCCATGGGCAACAACTCGCCGGACAATCGTGTTCTTCGTGTCATGGTGAGAACTTCGAGGGGGTCAAGAATCTTGGCCCGGCCCTGACCGACAGCTCCTTCATACAGATTCACACCGACGATGAACTCGGCGACTTCATCAAGGAAGGTCGGGCGAGGGACGCCCAAGACAACGAGACCGGACTAGCGATGCCACCATCCGGGGGCAACCCGAGGCTGACCGACGATGACCTTTCGGATATCGTCTTGTTCCTGAGAGCGTTGCAGTAGGGGCCGAGCGGACAGCAAACAGCAAACGGTGAAGACCGATTGGCCGACCATGTCTGGCTGTGGTCTGTATGCCGGCTGCTGTCAGCTCTAGGCCGGGGCCGGTTCGAGCTCCGCTTCGGGAGCCTCTTCCCACACGCCTGTCTCGAGGTACTCGTTGATCGAGGCGGCGGCTATCCGTCCGGCGCCCATCGCCAGGATCACGGTTGCACCTCCTGTGACGATGTCGCCACCGGCGAAGACACCGAGCATGGTGGTCCGGCCCGTCGTCTCATCGACGGCGAGTGTGCCCCAACGGGTCTGTTCGAGACGGGACTCCGTCGCGGGCAGCAGCGGGTTCGGAGAGTTGCCGATTGCGACGATCACGACGTCGGCCTGAAGATCGAAGATGTCTCCCTCGATCGGGACCGGACGTCGACGACCGGAATCGTCTGGCTCTCCCAGCTCCATCCGTTGGAACCGCACACCGGTGAGCCACCCTTCGTCGCTTCCGAGGAGTTCGACGGGTGAAACGAGGAAGTCGAAGAGGATCCCCTCTTCCTTGGCGTGCTCGATCTCCTCATCGCGCGCCGGCATCTCGGCCTCGGTACGTCGATAGGCGACACGCACCTCTTCGGCTCCGAGGCGCAGTGGAGTACGGGCGCTGTCCATCGCAGTGTTCCCACCGCCGAAGACGACGACACGCCGGCCGGTCAGGTCGAGAACCGGAGTCTCGGTGTCTTCCCGGTAGGCGCCCATGAGGTTGACCCGCGTCAGGAACTCGTTCGCTGAGTAGACGCCGATCAAGTTCTCGCCGTTGACGTTCAGAAACCGGGGAAGACCAGCACCCACGCCGACGAACACGGCGTCGAACTCCTCCTCGGTGAGGAGCTCATCGACGGTCGTCGTCCGGCCGATGATCGCGTTCATCTCGAACTCGACACCGAGCTCCTTCAACCCATCGATCTCGGCGGCCACGATGCCCTTGGGCAGACGGAACTCCGGGATGCCGTAGATGAGCACGCCGCCTGGTTGGTGGAGCGCTTCGAACACCCGGACGCTGTGACCCTCTTTCGCAAGGTCGGCGGCGCAGGCGAGTCCCGCCGGTCCGCTCCCGACGATGGCGACGCTCTTCCCGCTCGGTGCAATCGGCTGGGGAGGCGGCTCGAGACCGTAGCGTCGGACCGTGTCGGCGACGTAGCGCTCCAGGTGACCAACCGCTATCGGCCTGTGCTTCTTGTCGAGCACGCAGGTGCCTTCGCATTGCGATTCCTGAGGGCACACCCGCCCGCAGATCGCAGGCAGCAGGCTGTCCATGCGGATGATGTCACCGGCTCCGCGAATGTCCCCATGAGCGACCCGGTCGATGAACTGATCGATCTGAATGTTGACTGGACAACCGTCGATGCATGTCGGCGTCTTGCACTGGAGACACCGCATCGCCTCGACTGTGGCCTGTTCCGCGGTGAGCCCAATGTTGACCTCGTCGAAGCAAGCGGCCCGCTCGAGAGGGTCTCTGGCCGGCATGTCGGTCCGGCCCAACTTGTTCATCGCACGAAGGGAGACCTTGATCATGAGGATTCCCCTCGCGTACAGGTGCCACGCACAGGGGCCAGCACCTGTTCGTGATGCTCGGCGTCCATGGACGTGAGGCTGTTGATCTGCTCCGCCTCGAATGCCCGGTACGACGTATTCCGGCGCTGGAGAAGCTTGTAGTCGACCTGATGGGCGTCGAACTCCGGACCATCCACGCACGCGAATTTCGTCTCGCCGCCCACTTCGACGCGACAGCCACCGCACATCCCTGTGCCATCGACCATGATCGGATTGAGCGACGCGACCGTCTGGACTCCCGCATTCCTGGTGACTTCAGCCACGGCGCTCATCATCGGTATCGGCCCGATGGCGAAGACGACGCCGATCTCCTCATCGGCGATGACGTCGGCGAGTGCCTCGGTGACGAAGCCCTTCCTGCCGTAGGATCCGTCATCGGTGCATGGCTGGACTTCGATGCCGTGGCTCGATAGCTCGTTCTCGAGGAGCACATACTCTCTGGTTCGACCGCCGATGATGGCGATCACCCGATTCCCTGCCGCTGAGAGAGCGAGAGCGATCGGATAGGCGATGGCGGTGCCAACGCCGCCGCCAACGACGACCGCTGTCCCGTACTGCTTGATCTCGGAGGCATGGCCGAGGGGGCCGGCGACGTCGACGAGGTAGTCCCCGGTCTCCAGCTCGTTGATCAGCGTCGTTGTGCGGCCGATGGCCTGGACGAACAGGGTGATGGAGCCGGCAGCGGCATCCGCGGCAGCGATGGTCAGCGGAATCCGTTCGCCATTCGGCGTCACACGCACGATGACGAACTGACCTGCCTGGTGTTTCTTTGCGATCTTCGGTGCTTCGACGACGATCCGTCGTACATCCGGCGCGATCGACTCCGCTTCCAAGATCAGATACATCGTCCCCTCCGAACGACAGTTTGTCGAACCGATTGCGGCCGAGGTAGGGCCGTTGGGCTTGTCTTCTCTCCTCGCCGAAGAGCGTGCGAACGATCACGGCAGGGCAACGGTAGAAGCCCGTTCCCACACGGCCAGATGAGATGGCTTTCGCCCTTCCGGGTCGCTCCGACACCCGATAACCTGATACCAGAGCATCGGGAGGTGTCGCCGTGCAGGTTTGGGATCCCAAGATCATCGTTGTCGGCGTCGACGGGTCCGATCAGTCGATCGAGGCGGCTCGAGTGGCAGGTGCATTGGCAAACTGCCATTCAGCAAAGCTCATCGTTGTCACCGTCGTTCGGCCGCCCGAAGGATGGTGGGGGATCGTAGGCTCGCCTCCGACCGCTGAAGCGCTCGGCGACTCGCTGTCCGATGCCCAACGCGACGTGCTCGATCGCACGCTTCGCTCCGTCGACTTCTCGGGCGTCGACTACGAGACGCAGGAGGAGATCGGAGAGCCATCGGCGCGGCTCATCGACGTGTGCACGGGAGTCAACGCAGACATCCTCGTCGTCGGTCGTCGCGGTGCCGGCCTGTTCCGCAGGATGGTCGTCGGGTCGGTAGCGAACCATGTCGTCCACGAAGCCCCCTGCCCGGTCCTGGTAGTGCCGTAGGCGCCGTGCGAGAGGTGCCAGGCGACGGCTAGCTAGGCAGGCCAGAGCTTTGAGCTCTGAGCAAGGCCCTGTAGCGAATACCGACTCACCCAACTACCGGCTACATCCGGCGAAGCCGGATCAGCTTCGGGTCTTGCCGAGGAGCCTCAGGATCTCAATGTAGAGCCAGATGATCGTGATCATCAGGCCGAAGGCTCCGTACCAGTTCATGTACTTTGGTGCGCCTGCAGCGACGCCTCGCTCGATCATGTCGAAATCCAGTAGGAGATTGAGCGCTGCGATGCCGACGACGAACACGCTGAAGAGGATCCCGCCGATTCCGCCCTCCCACACGAACGGCATCTGCACCCCGAATAGGGCGAGGAGGAACGAGGCGAAATAGAACAAGGCGATACCCAGCGTCGCTCCGATGATGACGGATCGGGTCTTGTTGGTCACGTTGATCGTTCTGGTGACGAAGAGCACCAGCATGACGATGAAGACGGCCATTGTGGCGAGAATTGCCGTTATGACGATTCCACCCCAGTTCGCTTCGTAGGCCTTGCTCATCGAGCCGAGGAAGAGTCCCTGCGCAGCCGTGTAGATCGGCCCGGTGAAGACCGCCATCTTCGGATTGAAGATCGTGATGATGGCGAGCACGAATGCCCCGATCAGAGCGAAGATCGACCACATGGGCAAGGCCCCGGTTGGGGACGAGATGGACCATCCCCAGGCGGCTGAGATCATGAGAATCACGAGCAGCAGCCCCGTTGCACCCGCCGTTCCGCCGATGGTCATGCGGTCGTCTGGCACGATGGCCGACTGCATGGCAACGGATGAGGATGAGGCGTCGAGCGTCGCCGTCGAGCCCGTACCTCCGAAGTACTTGTTGAGTGCCGGATTCGCCACGCTGTCTCCTCATCGTAAGTGCGGATCGGAAGCGTAGGTCGAGATCTCCGCTTGTCTCGTGCAACGGGCGATCTTCAGGCGTCGGCGCCACCCGTGCGAGTAGCCTGCCCGCCGTGAGCAACAGGGATTCGCACACCATGTCCGACGCGGGACTTGACGCGTTCGCTCGTGCGTCAAGCGCCGCATGCCCGAGGGTGATGAACCCACGATCAACGCCGATCAACTCGAGGCCGAGATCACGTGCGCATTCGGGTTCCTGAACGAACGTGGGAGCGAGCCATTCGCTGTGCGCGTCTTGCGCCCGGATATCGGGTCATGTGGATATGAAGCCCCGTGATCGGTTCGATGCGAACCTCCGCAGACAGCTTCAGGACCTCATTCTCGAGCGCTACGGCGGCGACTCGATCGACTACCAGTTGATGAAGCTGGCCGGAAGTCGGTAGAAGGCGCTCAGCGCTCAGCACCCAGTACCGGCCTTCTCAGTCCTTCGTGCGCAGGTTGCCGAGCGATCCGATGACCGACGAGGCGTTGTCTCCAAGGTGTGGCAGGTTCGCCGATCTGGACTTGTAGCGAGAGGATCTCGAACTCCTCTCTGTCGTGATCGGCTCGTCCCACTCCGGTTCCTCAGAGACCGGCTCTTCGCGAAGATCGATGGTGATCTGCTCGAGCTCCTCTGTGGCGTTGCTGGCGTCTTCGGTCGCGCCGGGCACATCGACGGGCTCTGCTGATTCCGCGACGCGATCGAGCTCTTCGAGCCGATGGCGTGATTGCTCGACACTGATGAGGAGATCGTCGCGCTGCTGCTCCGCCTCAGCCGTGATCGTGCGGGCTCGCACCTTCGCCTCGGTTGTCAGGAGGTTCGCGTCGACGTTGGCTGCTTCCAGAATCTCGGCTGCGTGGAGGGCCGCCTCGGCCTTCACATGTTCACCGGCCAGCATGGCCTCACCGGTAATGGCGGACGCTTCTGTCGCTGCAGCCGCGATCAGCCCCGTGCGCTCTGCCTCCGTGGATCCGAGGAGATCATCTCGTTCGTCATTGATTTTCGAAGACGTTGAGAGTGCTCCTTGGATGATGGCCTCGGCCTCAGCCTGCAAGCTGCTCGCACGAACGTTCGCCTGCTCGAGAATCTGCTGTGCCTCGATCTTTGCCTGATTGACGACAGCCGTACTTGAGGGCGTTGGCGAGGGGGCGGCTTCGGCGTTCTTGTCAAAAAGACGGACCCGGGCGGCGACTGTTTCCTGGATCGTGGCATCTGCTCGCGTCTTGACATCACGGAACTCTCGTTCGAACTGTTCTGCCCTGACTTCGGCGATCGTGCGCCGCTCATCGGCACGCGACATCTCATCGCTCACCTTTTCAAGGAACTCTCTGACCTGTGTCTGGTCGTATCCCTTTCTGACGACGTCGAATTTCTTCGCCTCAACGTCAGTTGAGTCAAGTTCCATAGATGTTCCTTTCCCCGTTTCCTAAGCCCAAGGCGATCGTAGCGCCGAGTCGGCCGCCCGTACAGGGTCAACAGTGGGAACAAGAAACGGGCTAGTCACTGTTCACCCCGTAGAACCGAAGGGAACCAACATGCCCGTCCCCAGCTCACACGTGGACATCCTCGACAAGACGGCTTTCGCCTCGATCGCGACCATCGGCCCGAACGGAGAGCCTCAGAACAACCCGATCTGGTTCGGATGGATCGGATCGCAGAATCGCTTCTTGCAGACGACGACCCGCCAGAAGTATCGGAACATGAGAGCGGATGGGCGGGTGGCGCTCTCCATCCTCGACCCCGACGACCCGTACCGCTACATCGAAGTGCGTGGCGTCACGCAGGCGACGAACGCGTCGTCATCGTCGTGGAGCCGACACGCACCAGCACGATGGGATGAGCTGTGAGTACAGAACGCAGAACCGTCTCGGGAACAGAGGGAGAAGATGATGATTGAATCGTCTGATTGGGCGGTGGCGCTGCTGCGCCTCGTTGCCGGTACCGTCATCCTGGCTCACGGCGTCAAGCACGGGCGCGGCAGGGTCAAGACGGCGAATTGGTTCGGCAGCATCGGGTTCCGCCAACCCGAACTGCAGTGGTTCGCATCAACCACAACCGAGATCGGGGTGGGGGTGCTCCTGATCGTTGGTTTGGGAACGTCCCTTGCGGCCGGGGGCCTCGTCGCCGTGATGGTGGTTGCTTTCTGGACGGTGCATCGGTCCGTTGGGTTCTGGGTGACGGCACGACCGGACGAGGGGTGGGAGTACGTATTGGTGCTCGGCACCGTTGCGGCTGCCGTCGCCATCGGCGGTCCCGGCGAACTTTCGATCGATGCGGCGCTCGGAGTCGAGGATCTGCTCAACGGATGGGTCGGAGCGGCACTTGTCGCCGGTGGCATCGTGGCTGCGGGAGCACAGATAGCGACCTTCTTCAGGCCGAACGAGACAACCGGTAGGTAGTGGAACCGGCTGTTTGCGGGTGCTACTTCCGGTTGGTCCCGTAGACCATGTTCCTCAGGCGAGCTTCGACTTCTTTGGGATCTTGGTCACTGAAGTCGTGGCTACGGGAGAGGACGCTCTTGAATCGGTCGGCGCTTGCCTCCTGATGACGTGCGACGTCTGAGCGAGACTCACCCTCGTGACGTCGTTTCTTCCACCGCATGGATGATGTATCGGACCAGGCGGCACGAATCTTTAGGGAGATCGTGGTGGGACATGAGACATCAGACACGAGACTTGAGACAGCGCTCGTCTCATATCTGATGTCCCAAGTCTCTCGTCTGGCGTTTGGCGGTCGGGATTCACGACCTCACATCTTCGCGCCGTAGCACGGCCACGCCGTCCCCGAGTCTTGCCCGCATCGCGAAATCGAACCGATCCAATTCGAGGCACCGGTCCAGGTCGTTCGGGTCGATCCATGGAGTGGTTCTGAGGCGTTCAGCGCCCATGCCGGATCGGATGCGGCTGATCCGATGAGGATCGTCGGCGCGTTTGGCGAGCCGGCCTTCAATGAGATCTGCCGTCTCTTCATCCTCATCCGCCACCGCAACCCCACCCAGGCCCGAGGCGATAATCGCGATCCGAATCTGGCCCCGAACAGCCGATGCGGTTGCCCCGGCGACGACCAGGCTTGCGGCGTAGACAGGCTCAGCACCGGATCTGAGGGCGCCGACGACACTGCGTGTGCCTGCGGATGTTCGCATGACGATGATGCGATCCGCCGGGTCGTCGCAGCGCTGGGCTTCGACCGGTGAGTTGCCCAGATCGAAGTCATCCGGCCTGCGACCCTCCTCTTCTCCGCACAGGATCGAACCGGGGATCGAGATCGACCGCTCGCGAGCTTCCTCGAGCGTCTCGGTGAGCACGATTCGGTCCACGCCGCGACCCAACAGATACGCCGCCGTCGTAAACGCACGGAAAGTGTCGATCACGATCGTCGGTCCGGAGACACCGGCCACGCTGGCGAGAAGTGAGCGTCGGGAGATCTTGGGAGCAGCCACGGACGTCGATGCTAGCGCCACGTCTCATCGCCTACGCTTGGCGTCGGAGGAGGATCATGGAGAAGCACCGCATTGAAGTTCTCGGGTCGGAGATGGCATACGTGGACGTGGGGGAGGGCGATCCGATCGTCTTCCTCCACGGGAATCCGACTTCGTCGTATCTATGGAGAAATGTGATTCCTCATGTCAGCGATCTTGGGCGCTGCATTGCTCCGGATCTGATCGGCATGGGCGATTCGGACAAGGTTCCCGGACTCGCTTATCGATTCGCTGATCACCGGCGCTATCTCGATGCCTTCCTCGATGCGGTCGGCGTTGGCGATGCGGCTACGTTGGTCATTCACGACTGGGGTTCGGCTCTCGGATTCGATTGGGCGAACCGTCACCGCGGGTCGGTGGCCGGCATTGCCTACATGGAGGCGATCGTGCGTCCGGTCTCTTGGAGTGATTGGCCTCAGGCTTCCCGACCAGTCTTCGAGGCCATGAGATCCGCCGCAGGCGAAGAGATCGTTCTTGAGAAGAACACGTTCGTCGAGAGGATCTTGCCGGCGTCCATCCTTCGATCTTTGAGCGGTGAGGAGATGGATGAGTACCGCCGGCCGTTCCAGAATCCGGGTGAGGATCGCCGACCGACGCTGACCTGGCCACGGGAGATTCCGATCGATGGAGATCCGGAGGACGTTGCCGACATCGTCGTGGACTACGGCCGATGGCTCTCCACGAGCGATGTTCCAAAGCTCTTCATCGATGCGGATCCGGGGGCGATCCTCGTGGGTGCACAGCGAGAGTTCTGTCGGACGTGGCCAAACCAGGCCGAGGTGCGAGTCGCTGGGATCCACTTCATCCAGGAGGACTCGCCGGACGAGATCGGTACGGCGCTGCGGCAATGGATCGAGAGTCGCTGACGCCCCTATCGTTCGGGTGTCATCAGGAGGGAACCTCTTGGTTCGCAACATGATCCGCGCTGCGGCACTCGATCTCAAGTTCTACAACCGCGCAGAGAAATCCCCAGGCATGACATGGCAAGCCCTGGCCGTTGTCATCGTGGCCAACGCCCTGGCAGCGGTCGGCTCATGGATCGGCTCTGAGAACACGCAGGACGTGTTCGGTGTGGACACCTGGACGTCGATGCGTGATTGGTTGGGGATCGGCGACTTTCCCACGCCGAGCGAAGGTGGCCTCCTTACCATGGTCGGTGTTGGAGTCTTCCTGGCGATCGTCGGCTGGATCGTCTGGGCCATGACCACATTCGCGGTCGGAACGAGGGTCTTCAACGGTACGACCGACGTGGGCGAGATGCTCCGTGTCCTCGGTTTCGCCCAGGCGCCGCGGGTCATCGGGGTGATTCCATTCCTCGGACCGGTCGCCGCTGTGTGGGTGCTTGTCGCATCCGTGGTCGCCATCCGAGAGGGTCTCGATTTCTCCACCGGACGGGCGATCGGAACGGCGGTCGGAGGGTGGCTGGTCTGGATCCTGCTCCAGCAGTCCTTGTCGATCCTCATCGCCGCAATCTTCTAACCCCCCAAGAAGAACGCGTACCCAGGGTTGGCAGCCTTGTATATGACGCCGTCAGCCCGCGGAATGGAACGGGCCGCGTACCCAGGGTTGCAGTCCTTGTATATGACGCCGTCAGCCCGCGGAATGGAACGGGCCGCGTACCCAGGGTTGCAGTCCTTGTATATGACGCCGTCAGCCCGCGGAACGGAAAAGGCGGGCGCGTAGGAGTCAGGTCGGGGCGATGTCGCCGCGACGCTCGACCTTCCAATCCCGACGCCAGCTGCGATTGATTCTCCAGAAGATCCACGATCCGAGCCCGATCAGGATCGGTGGCAGAAACGACAGTGCCCGATAGAGCAGCACTCCGGCTGAGATGAGATCGTGATCGACCCCAGAACCCCATCCGAGCGAGACCAACCCGATGAAGCCAAGATCAACCAGCCCGAGACCGCCGGGGCTCACAGGGATCATGACGAGCAGACGCCCGAGCGAGAACGCAAGGAGAAGCCAAGGCAGCGAGACGTCGTCGCTAGATACGCCGACGGACCTCAGCGACACGACGAACAGCGCCGCCATCGAGGCATGATTCGCGACGGTCGCAGCGGTGACCCACTTCCACCGGTGCTTGGCAACATGGCGGACGTTATCTCGGAACATGAGAGTTGCGGCGACGACGTCGATCGGGTCGCGTTTGATCTTCCCGAGTGCCCAGTTGACGATCTTGCTGAGCCAGTTTCCGAGCGAGACCGCCGCCGATTGCGAGCGCAGGACGCGTGAGATGAGCCAGACCGCTCCAACGACGACGACAATGCCTCCGAGGGAGATAAGCCACATCCACCAGATCGCTTCGCCGGTTATGGCGATCGCAGCCACGGAGAGGACGGGGAGCGCGAGTCGTGCAAGCTGATCCCACACGCCTGCGGTGAGCAAGGCAGCCGTGACCGCTTCAGGCGTGAAACCCCACGAGAGGAACTGCGAGTAGGTGACCGGCAGGGCGATGGCGCCGCCCGCCGGGAGCGAGTTGTTGATAGCGGTAGCGGTTGTCTGTACGACGAACCCCTCTCGAAAGCGGAGTCCGGGCAGTGTTGACATGAAGACGAACACGTAGGCGATGAGGAACCATCCGGAGAAGACCGCAAGGAGCAGCCACTGGATCGGATCGATGTCTCCGATGTGATCTGCGACGGCTTGGTAGTCGGCGAGTTTCGGCAAGACGAAGCCGAACACGAGGACGAGCACAAGGATCGTGACCGCGGCCCGGAGCAGCCGTTTCCACGGTGGCTGGTGGGCTCCCTTTGGAATGGAGAGTTCTTCGGGCGCAGTCCCGTCGGTCTCGGTCATGTGGCGGTAGCGTACCGGTCGATCAGCGGAGCAGGCATCCCGTCTCAACTGCACTCCGCTCCCAGAGTCGGGCCGCGGCGTCCGGGTCGCGCCCCGCAACGCTTGGTTCGATAGGTCGCTCGTCAGAGAAGTAGCCGCCAGAGTGGTGTTCGATGCCCGGCTCGGTTGCGAGGTAGATGGAGGTGGCGGCACCTTCCTCCGGCGTTCGCATCCACCGGGAGCCGCTCTTCCACAGGACCGACACGAGCTTGCTGTCACCATCCTGAGCGATTCGCGTTGACACGACGCCGGGATGAAGGGCGAAGGTGGTGCTGCCCGTGCCGTCGAGACGCTGTGCCAATTCCCGCGTGAAAAGGACATTGGCCAGCTTCGAACGGGCGTAGGCCTTCGTACCGCGATAGCGACCACCCGATTCCAGATTGTTGAATTGGGGATCGTGTTTCGTGTTGCGGTGCATCTCGGAGGCGACGTTGATGATGCGGTAGGGGCGGGTCGTGGGGTCGGCCACCAACAAACAGGTGAGCAGGAATGGCCCGAGGTGATTGACACCCATCGTCCATTCATGTCCATCGGCGGTGAGTCGTCGTGAGCTCACGTAGACGCCGGCGTTGTTCACGAGAACACCGACGCGTCCACGCTTCCCCGCCAACTCATCGACGAACGAATAGATCGATGCGAACGACGACAGATCCAGCACCATCGGGGTGGCCACCCTCCCCGTTTCGGCTTTGATCAGATCAGCGGCGGCTCTTCCCTGGATGGGATCTCTGGCCGTCAACACCACGTCCCCACCGCGGCGGGCAAGTTCGGTGGCGGTCGCGAGGCCGATCCCGGAGTTTCCTCCGGTGACCACCACCGTTCGATTCTCGATACTCCACTTCACGGGGCCGGAACCTACAGGGTCCGGAGCGCTTCGGTTGGACTCACCCGTGCGGCACGCATCGCCGGATAGAGGCCGGCGATCACCCCGATGATGAGTGCGGCAGAAATCCCGCCGACGACCGCGACCATCGGGATCAGGATGCCCCATCCCTGGGACCACGCGTACGCGGCGGTGACCGCGCTGCCGAGGGCAACGCCCCCGAGCCCGCCAAGTGTCGCAAGGATTAGCGATTCACCGAGGAACTGGATCGAGATGTGTCCCTTTGTTGCACCGAGGGCACGCCGGAGTCCGATCTCGCCACGTCGTTCGAGTACCGAGATCACCATCACATTCGCGATCCCAACACCACCAACGAGGAGCGCGACGGCGCCAAGGCCGAGGAGGAGGTTCGTGAACGCCTGGTCGGCGGCCTCCTTCGCTTCCAGGGCATCGGACGGTCTCGTAACCTCAACTTCGTCAGGGCTCTCAGGATTGACCGTTGCTGGGAGTACCGAACGAACGGCATCGATGTCGTCCGGGTCGCTCCTGACGTAGATCGTGCTGGGCACGCCGCCGTGATCAAGGAACTCCTCGGCCGTCGAGTAGCTGACGAGCGCGGCCCGATCGAGGTCGGGAGAGAGGTCGAGCGTGTCCATGACGCCGACAACAGAGAACCATTCATCTCCAAGCCATACAACGGTGCCGCCGGCGCCGTCGGTCACTCCGAGACGTTCGGCAGCCACAGAGCCGAGCACCACGACCGGGAGATCGCTCGCAGCCTCGTCCAGGAAGATCCCGGAGGCCATCTGACCCTGTAGCGTCGCGAGGAGATTCTCGTCGACGGCCTTGACCGTGATGCCGCCCGTCTGTCCTTCCGGTACCAGGTCCGTTCGGTACACGTTCGCGCCTGTCTCGCTGATGGATGCGACCTGCTCGACGGGGCCGACACGCGACACCATCACCGTCGAGTCCTCGGGGAGTTCACCGGTCCCGATGCCGATCCCGGAGCCGGCCTCGATCCGCAGCATGTTCGTTCCCAGCTGGTCGAGTTGAGCGAGGAGATCGGATTTGGACGACTCGGATAGGCCAAGGACGCCGACCATCGCGGCGATACCGATGACGATTCCGAGTCCGGAGAGGATCGAACGCAGGCGGCGGGTTCTCAAGCCGATGAGCGATGCGCGCATCATGTCGGCGGGCGCGAGCCGTGATGGCTCGAGCGGGGTCTTCATCGCAAGCCTTCTGATTGGACCGGTCGCGTGTCTTCAACGACTCCGCCATCGAGCAGTGAGACCCGACGAGGGAACCGGGCGGCGATCGCATGGTCGTGGGTGATCACGACGATCGTCGTGCCGTCGGCGTTGAGATCTTCGATGAGCCGAACGACGTCTTCGCCCGACTTGCTGTCCAGGTTCCCGGTCGGTTCATCCGCAAGGATGATGTCGGGCGAGCCGATCAGCGCCCGGGCGATAGCGACGCGCTGCCGCTCACCGCCGGAGAGCTTCGTGGCCTCGTGGCTCATCCGATGACCGAGGCCGACCTGATCCAGTGCCCGTTCCGCGAGAGCTCTTCGACGGTCCAAGGGCATTCCCGTGTAGAGCAGTCCGTCGGCAACGTTGTCAAGTGCCGTCTCTCCGGCGAGGAGGAAGAACTGCTGGAAGACGAATCCGATGTGTCGCGAGCGCAGGGAAGAGAGCTGTCTGTCGTTGAGATCGTCAACGTCGTAGCCGGCGACCGCGACCGCTCCCGACGTCGCCCGATCAAGCGTGCCGATGATGTGGAGCAGCGTCGACTTGCCCGATCCTGAGGGGCCGACGATGGACACCAGCTCGCCCGACCGGATGTCGAGATCGACGCCACGAATTGCGTGAACCGGTGGAGTACCTGGATAGGTCTTCGTCACATTCGAGAGAGCGAGAACCGTGTGCCCGTCGCTCGGGACGGGCTTCGTACGTTCCGAAGCGGTTGCGCTGGGGCTCATGGAATGACGACCTTCATGCCGGACTCGAGCTCGCTCGATGTGATCTCAACCGAGCCGTCCGCGTACATGCCGGCGTCGACGGCGACGAGTCGCGTCGTCCCGCTTCCGGTCTCGACCTGAACGGCATAGCCACCTTCTCCGAGAGCCAGCAGGGCCGTAACCGGTACGACGAGGACGTTCTCGACTCGATCGTCGACTACCTCCACGTCGACCGGAGCCTCGTCGAGTCCAGTTGCCGCACCTTGACGATCGAGGATGATCTCGATTTCGAAGTATGTGCCGAACTCCTGGCTACGGATCGCGATGTTGCCGACCGTGGTAACGGACGCCGGTTCGTCGTCTCCGTTCGGCATCACGACCGTGACGGAATCACCGGCAAGGATGAGGTCTTGATCCTCGGCGGGCAGCCGAACCGACACCACCGATGTTGAGGTCGACGGCGTGTAGATAGGGGTTCCAGGTGTGACGTTGCTCCCGATGCTTATGTGCGAGGTCGCGATCCGGATCGGATCTTCGGTCACCATGATCTCACCGATGTTGAGAACACCATCTACCGGGGCGCCGATGGATGCCTGCCACGCGACGAGCGCCTTCGTGGTCGATTCATCGAACACGTCATCTACGGTGAGTGCTCCATCAGCATCGAATCCGAAAGTCGTGAGCGCCTCTTCGAGAACGCGCACGTCGTCGCCGACCGAGCCGACGTCGAGCGTCCGGTAGAACGGCACTTCGGCGACGAACAAGGTCGGGATCACCCTCGACGACGAACAGCGTGTCCCCGTGGATGAGGATGTCTCCCTCGTTTGCGACGGCGGTTGCGGTTCCTCCCGGCACTGTGGACGTTGCGACAACGGGCGAACCCGGATTGACAGGTGAGCCGACCTCGACAAGCGTCTCCGCGACGAAGACGGGACCGTTGACAAAGACGTACGCCCCGGCCTGGAGGGAGCCGGTCTCGTCGATGCCGAGATCCTCCTGGAGTGCCTTGATCCCCTCTTGGGTCGAGTAGGTGAAGTCACCGTCCAGATCGAAGTCTTCGTCCTCGTCGTAGCCGAGGCGGGCGAGGGCGTCCTCGAGTTGAAGGACATCGGCACCGTCGGTGGCTCGTGAGTTGAGTGTCCTGTAGGCGGGGATGTCGCCGTAGAACACGACCACCGGCTGTTCATCCCTTGTGTAGAGAATCTCACCTTCTTCTACGGTCGTCCCTTCAGCGGAGAGCGATGTAACGGTCCCCTGGGCCCCGGCGGTGATGGTGACGATTCCGTCGGCAGACCCGGCATACACGAGCGGATCACCGGCGACGAAGCCGAGGGTTCCGTCGAGCGAGGTGACGTCTTCGAGCGTTGTTCTCTGCACTTCGGCGAACTTCAGTGCGGTCACCGTTTCGGGGGCTGCCGATGAGTCGCTCCCGATTGCGAGCCAGACGCCGACGGCACCGAGGGCGACGATGGCCACACCGATGATCAACGTCGAGGTACGCCGCCACCAAGGCTTCGCGATCTGCCCTGTGGGATCATCCGCGAGGGCATCCTCCTTCGGAACCAGATGACCATTCTCCGTCATGTCCTCGTGCTGAGTGTCGGACATCAGCCCCGTCCTCCGCCTGCTCCGGGAATGGGAGCACCGGCGCCGAAGATGTCGCTGCAAGCGGCGAGGGCAGTTTGGAACGCTGGATCCTCTCTATCGAGGCCGCCAAATGGTCCGCCGCCTCCCTGTCCCGGTGCCCGCGCTGTCGAGACGTCGGGATCGGGCATGTCGTAGCCGTTCTCACGGACACACGTTGCGAAGGCGAGGAGTTCGTCTTCTCGTTCGGTTCGATCTTCTGAATCGAGTCCGAATGTCACATCTCCGAGGTACTCGTTGCACGATTCAAACGCGGCTCCTGCGACTTCGCGATCCGCACTTTCGAGTCCGCGAAGGCGTGGGGGACGGAGGTTCCCCTGATCATCGACGACCGGGTCTTCGACGTCTAGGCCCTCGTCCCGCAAACACACAGTGAACGCCATTAGGGCCTCTTCCTGAGAGACTGAATCGACGGAGGCGTCCTCGGCCTGTTCAGCCTGAGAATCGCTCTCGAGCGATGCAACCCCGGAATCGGCGTTTGCGCCACCACAAGCAGCAGCCAGCAAACCGAAGGCAAGCACGATGGGGATGACGACGTTGCGTTTCATTTCGGTCTCCGATCGATGTTGGATATCTCGAGGTTCGACGCGTAGTCAATCAGGGAAACGTGAAACGGAACTGAGCAGGAACTAAGAAGACCCTGAGAAGGGCGCAGATGCGAGACATGAGACACCGGACGGTCTCATGTCTCATTTTCCTCTTAGGCTCGGTTCAGGCTCTTCTCACGCCCTGCGCTTATCGTTCTTTTCCAGGAGGTTTCATGGAGATCGCCAGAGTGCTCATCGTTGAAGACGACCCGGATGTCCGAGCGGCGTTGACGCGCGCTCTGTCATTCGAGGGATATGACGTTGCGACCGCAAGCGACGGCGGTCGTGGACTCGAAGCCGTGGCCGCCGATTCGCCAGACATGATCGTGCTCGACGTCATGATGCCGTTCGTCGACGGACTCGAGATGTGCCGACGGCTGAGAGCGAAAGGCGACGATACTCCTGTTCTCATGCTCACGGCGCTTACCGAAGTCTCCAACCGGGTAGACGGCCTTGATGCAGGAGCCGACGACTACCTCGTTAAGCCCTTCGCTCTCGAAGAACTGCTAGCGAGGATCCGTGCCCTTCTCCGACGATCGGCCGGTGACGTGTCGGAAGTTCTTTCGTTCGCCGACCTCGAGATGAACCTCGGCACGCGCACGGTGACACGATCGGGTGATCCCGTACCTCTAACGAAGACGGAATTCGATCTGCTCGAGGTTCTTCTCCGAACCGGAGGGCGTGTTGCCACACGGGATCAGATCTACCGCGATGTCTGGGGATTCGATTTCGAGACCTCGTCCAATTCACTAGACGTGTACGTCGGGTATCTCAGGCGGAAGACCGAAGACGCCGGTCGGTCCCGGCTGATTCACACCGTTCGCGGCGTCGGCTATACCCTGCGTGACGAGTCGTAGTGCGCCTCGTGGAGTCTCCGTGAAGCTCAGGACCAGGATCGTTCTCGTGGCGGCGGTGGCAGTGGCCGTCGCCGTGGTGCTGGTATCGGCTGCAGCCTTTCTGTTGGCACGACGAGAGCTCCGCTCGGAGATCGATGAAAGTCTGATTGAACGAGCCCTGATCATTCAGGCGCTTGCCGATGATCCCTACGGCATCCTGGGGTCGGAAGGCCCGATGCGCCCGCCGCTCGGTCTCCTCGGTGGCCGGGGCCCGTCGTTCGATACCGTCTACTACCAGGTGACCTTGCCGACCGGGGACGTGCTCATTCCGGAAGGGCAGGCCTCTCTCCCGATCATCGACGGCGAGGCTGCAGAGGGCCAGGCGGTTCTCTCGGACGAGAGCGTCGACGGCGTCCACGTGCGAATGATCACATTCACGTCCGACCAGTTGGGCCTCGTTCAGATGGCGAGGCCACTCACCGAAGTAGATGCCACCCTCGCGGGACTTGCGATCGCTCTCTCGTTCTTTGGGCTCATCGGTGTCCTGCTCGCGGCCGGCGCCGGACTGTTGGTGGCTCGAAGCGCGCTCAAGCCCATCGACGATCTGGCCGAAGCCGCCGAGCATGTTGCCGAGACCCAGGATCTTGCGGCGAGGATCGAAGTCGGTCCGAACGACGAGATCGGACGTCTCGCCCGCAACTTCAATGCCATGTTGTCAGCCCTCGAGGAGAGCCGGACCCAGCAGCGGCGGTTGGTGCGCGACGCCGGGCACGAACTGCGCACCCCTCTCACCGCGTTGCGTACGAACATCGAACTGCTCGGGCGGACGAGGAACCTGAGCGACGACCAGCGATTCGAGCTGATCACGGCCGCTGAGGCAGAAGTGAAGGACCTCTCGGTTCTGGTCGGAGAGGTCGTAGACGTCGCATCGGATCGCTACACCGAAGAGTCGATCGAGGAGTTGCTCCTCGACGATATCGTCGGGCAGTCGGTCGAAAGAGCCAGTCGACGCACAACGATGGACATCGAGGTTGAGTCGGAGCGAAGCCCCGTGCACGGCAGATCGGTTGCGTTGGCGCGAGCGGTCGACAATCTTCTCGACAATGCGCTGAAGTGGGGATCCGAAGGCGCTCAGATCGAGGTTGCTGTGTCCGGCGGACGCGTCTCCGTGCGGGATCACGGCCCGGGGATCGCCGAGGTGGATCTCGCTCACGTGTTCGACCGGTTCTACCGTTCGGCCTCGGCGCGGTCGATGGCGGGATCTGGTCTCGGACTTTCGATCGTGAAACAGATCGTCGAAGCCCACGGCGGCGAGGTCTTCGCTGAGGAAGCGGACGGCGGCGGCGCCGTGGTCGGATTCCAGATCGGTAGCCGGTAGTCGGTTGTCGGTACATATACCGTCCTGCTCACAGCTCACAGCTCATGTCTCCCGTCTGATGTCTGACTTCTTCGCTCTCTCATTCCTTTCTCACGGGCTGCACACAGATCCGTGATGCCGGTGTCCCACGATGTGTCCATGGACGAAGAAAGGAGATACACATGAAGAAGATCTTCGTTTCCATTGCAGCAGCCGGCGTTCTGGTGGCCGGGGCGTTCGCTGCCTCGACAATCGTCGGCGGACCGGCCGTCGCACAGACGACGGACGAAACGGCCGTCGAACGACCGGACATTCCGAAGCCGGGAGACATCCTCGATGACGTCCTCAGCGACCTGGTCGCTGAGGAGACGCTCGAGCAGAGTCAAGCGGACGCCGTCAAGGCCGCTCTTGAAGCCAGGCACGCAGAGGCCCGCGCTCAGCGCGATGAGTGGCGCGAGGACAATCCCGGCCGATTCGAGCGGGGCTTCGCTATGGGCGGGATGCTCGAGGATGGAGTGATCGACGGAGATGAACTCGCTGAACTCCCAGACGATCACCCCCTCAAGGACCCGGACGGTCCTGCCGCGGGGTTCCTCGATGACGGCGAACTCTCGGAAGATGAGTTGCACCAACTCGGCCGACAGTTCCGTGAGCGTCATGCCCCAGATCGGAGCGTCTCCACCGACGCGTGATCGATCCGGGTGCAACCGGACCCCGCAGTCTCCTCCCGACTGCGGGGTCCAGCCGCGTTTGGATCCGCTGTGGTGGCATCTGGACCAATGGCGCCGCTACGTTGGCGGTGTGGAGGACCGAACACTGCTGCTCGACGCGTTCCTGGCTGGGATCGCCGGGGTCGACCCTGAGGCCGCCACAATGCGCGCCGCGGAGCGACTCGACTTCAGCGACAACCGTCGAGTCATTGTGATTGCCGCAGGCAAGGCCTCTATTGCGATGGCTTGCGGTGTCACCAGGGTCATAGGCTCGGTCGAAGGGATCATCGTGGCTCCGTCGGCCGCAGACGCGCCGCTTCCGGTAATCGTCGGAGGTCACCCCGTTCCGACCGAGGGAAGCGTTGCAGGGGCGCAGCGCGCACTCGATCTTGCGACGTCGGCCGGACCGGACGACCTCGTCGTATGTCTCATCTCCGGCGGAGCCTCGGCGCTCCTCGCGGCTCCGGCGGAAGGGCTGTCGCTCGAGGATCTACAGTCGGCGACCCGGGCGCTTCTCGAATGCGGTGCCAACATCGTGGAATCCAACACGGTTCGCAAACACCTCTCAGCCATCAAAGGGGGTCGTCTAGCAACCGCGGCCGACCGCTCACGACTCGTCACGCTTGTGCTTTCCGATATCGTGGGTGACCCCCTGGATGCCATAGCCTCTGGCCCGACCATTCCGGATCCGACGACGTTCGACGATGCACTGGCCGTCATCGACCGCTACGAACTACGCAGTCGTCTCCCCGACCGAGTTCTCACCCACCTCGAGAGGGGTCGTGTGGGAGAGCTCCCCGAGACCCCGATGGAGTCGCACCCGCGACATGAGGTCGAGATCATCGGGAGCGGTGCTGTTGCTGCCGAAGCGGCGGCAGCGTTCATCCAGTCGCGAGGCGTCCGCTCGCGAATTGTCTCGACGCACCTCGTGGGCGAAGCGCGTGACGCGGCGGTGGTCGTCGTCACAACGCCGTCCGATGCCGATGAGGCTCTGGTGTTTGCTGGGGAGACGACGGTGACCGTCACCGGTTCGGGCAGCGGAGGTCGCAATCAGGAAGCAGCGCTCGCAGCAGCGATTGAGATAGAAGGAAGGCCGATCACGTTTCTCGCCGGTGGAACCGACGGCATCGACGGGTCGACCGACGCTGCAGGTGGGATTGTCGACGGGGCAACGGTCAGCCGGGGGCGGACCTGTGGTCTCGATCCGGTGTCGACCCTCCAGAGAAACGACGCCAATAGCTTCCTGGGAGCGACCGAAGATTTGATGGTGACCGGCCCGACCGGGACGAACGTCGCAGATCTGTGGTTCGTACTCAGCCGGGAACCACGCAACACCTGAGGAGAGTCAGCATCGCTGTCATCGTATATCGACGAACTAGGGACGACCGGCCCTACTGAAAGCGTGGCTGATCTCGTAGCGTCGCGTCCGCGGACAGCGATCGGAGGGAATCTTGGACGCAGGGCCGCAAATAGAGGTATGTCTCGACGAGTTCTCAATCGAACCGCGCCGACTCACGGCCTCCGACACCGCAGCGGTTGCCAGAGCACTTGGACATCCGATGCGTCTTGAGATCCTTGAACTATTCCACACGCGCTGTCCGCGCACCGTTGGCGATATCGCCGCTGCGCTGCCGCTCGCGCAGTCGACGATCTCGAATCATCTCCGCATTCTCCGGGATGCCAACGTAGTCCGGATCCTCCGATCCGATTCGAGAGCGTGGCACTGCCTCAATCGATCTGTACTCGCCGGGTTCGCCGATGCCGTCACCACCCTCGCGAGAACCGACAGCCTCACCCTGGACCGCTCCTCCGAGTCGATCTAGTGCTCTGTCGCTGAAGTGGTGCCGTGTCTCTCCGGCGTGGACGAACGCGCCGTCGAGGGTCGGCCCTCATGTGCCATCCGGCAGGGGCCGGACGAGCAGGTCAGACCCCTAGATCGTCGAGGAACGCGTTCACGAGTGCCTCGTAGCCTTCGGGGTCGGCATTCCACGCGAGAACGTGGCCAATGCCTGGGGGTGTCACCAACGTAACAATGTCGGGCCGAATCCGAGACAGTTCATGGGCCGGTCCGACCGGAACCGTCTCGTCGCTGGTTCCCTGGATGATGAGCGTCGGTGTATGGAGGTCTCGCCACCGCTCCACATAGTTCAGTTCCCCCCAGTTGACGTCGAAGCGCCAGCCGGCGAGCCACTTCGCCGTTGCGATCAAACTCTGCGGGAGCGAGATCGAAGTGAGAGGGAGGGTCTCCCGCTCAGCCGCGTGGTCGACGGCCGCTTCGACGTTGAGCACGGGACTGTCGAGGATCGCGGCAACTGTCTGATTGCGTAACGGTGACTCGAGCAGATACGACATCACGTTCGATCCACCCATCGAGTATCCGACGACGATGATGTCCTGGCCGCCGCTCCTCTTCGCATGACGTGCGGCAGCGGCCACGTCGTTCCACTCGGTCAACCCATACTGATAGGTGCCGGACGGATCCCGCGGCGCTCCCGGATCGTTGCGGTAATCGATGACCAGGGCGTGATAGCCCCGTTCGACGGCGAGGGGGAGGAGACGCAGTGCCTCATTCCTCGGAGCACCCTTGCCATGAACGAAGATCATCCACGTGTCCGATGTGCCTTCGAGATACCAGGCGCCGGCTTGACCGCCTTCGAGCTCGAGTTCGATCTCTTCGAACGCGAGCCCCAGGGCCGTCTGAGGGTCACCCGGCCACACGAACGGATCGAGTCGAACGGCGGAACCCGGCGCAGGGATGGGCTCGTCGGGTACGCGAGAGCGACGCACCGTCGAAACACCGCCCGAGGTCTCAGCGCTGATGATGCCCTCGATGAGTGTTGCATCCGACTCTGTGAAGAGGCCGAACAGCCCATCGTCGGTCAGGTGCGTGGCATCGGGATCGGCTCGCAGCACGACCGCTTCCGCCTCACCGCGATCGAGTGTGATGTCGAATTCGGGCGCTTCAGGAGGGTCCACCTCGAACGCACCGGAGTAGATCTCATTCGAGAAATGCCAGCCGCCGAGGCCATAGAAGGCGAGCACCAGGAGCAGGATGGCGAGGACAATCCACAGGACGATCTTCCACGGACCGATCGAGCGCTTCTGCACGAACGGCTGTGGGATCGATGATCTTCCGCTTGATCTTGCCATGTGTCCCCGGAGAGTGGCGATGAGCCTGCTGTGAGGCTACCTGTCGATCGAGCGGCCCGGCGGCTTTCGCTGAAGATCGATACCGGTGCCCATCGGAATCTTCTCCCAGCGGAGGCGGTTGACTGCCGTCCGGCCACCGTCGGTGCGGGTGGGCGGTGTTGAGAGGACGAGGTCACTTCCGGTCCCGGCCGCGATCCACTCCATGTGTCGACGCTCGGTTCTCCACACCCAATTGGGC
>CAXMQQ010000060.1:0-13492 GCA_964195545.1 uncultured Acidimicrobiia bacterium
GGGGTTTCTCGCTGTAGCCCCGATGGGATTTGAACCCACGCTACCGCCTTGAGAGGGCGGCGTCCTAGGCCTCTAGACGACGGGGCCATATGTAGGCGACTCGGTGAATCGCCGGCTCGGGGGGAAGGACTCGAACCCTCAATGACGGGACCAGAACCCGGTGTGTTACCGATTACACCACCCCCGAAGGGCGCCGTGAGGATACGACCGGTGCATACCTAATGGCAACCGGTCGCCGTCTCGCCGTTCCTATGCGGGCGGAGACGACCAGCTGGGATCGTCGAATCGCTGAATCTCCAGAAGGTTCTCGTCGGGATCCCGGAGGAAGGCGTGGTAGATCCCGAATCGGTCATTGTGATCTGGTCCTCGATCGATCCGCCCACCTGCGGCGGTGATCCGATTGCACCACTCATCGACGTCATCGGTCACCAACGTGACGATAACACCGTCGGTTTGCCGTGTCCGATCCTTGACGCACAGACCAAGGAATGCCCCAGCGGTGACCGCGTAGATGTGACACGTGCCCTGATCGTTAACGAGTTCGAGACTCAGGACCCCTTCGTAGAAGTCCCGACTCCGTTGAAGATCGGCCGACGGCAGGAACGTGATCTGTGCGCTGGTTCTCACGAGAGAGCGGCGCGCGCCGTTCGAATACGGCTCAGCGCTTCGTCACGACCGAGGATCTCAAGCGACTCGAAGAGCGGCGGGCTGACCGTCGATCCTGAGATGGCGACTCGGATCGGCTGCAGCCCCTTCCGAGCGGACAGTTCGTGTTCCTCGAGCATCGAACGTAGCGCGGTATCGATGCCATCAGTGGTCCAAGAGTCGAGGGCTTCGAGTGCTGCGACGGCGCCGTCGAGGGCGATCGGGCCTTCGTCGACCGCCATCACCTTCGACCATGCCTTCTCGTCGTACTCGTCGATGTCTACAAAAAGGAACCGAGCCTGAGATGCGACCTCAGGCAGGAGTTTCGTCCGCTCCTTCACAAGAGGAACGAGCATGGCGTATCGTGCACGATCGTCTCTGGAGAACGTTCGGCCGACCACCTCCTCAACGAGGGGCAGTGTCACCTCGAGGAACTCGGCGTCGTCCATGTCGCGGATGTAGACACCGTTCATCCACTCGAGTTTCTTGGGGTCGAACACGGCCGGGTTCTTCGAGACGGTGGTTAGATCGAACCGGTCGACCATCTCGTTGAGCGAAGCGATCGTCTCGTCGTCCCCGATGTTCCAACCGAGGAGCGCCAGGTAGTTGTTCATCGCTTCCGGCAGATACCCGGCACCTCGATAGGCCGCCATCGCCGTGTCGCCATGGCGCTTGGAGAGCTTCTTTCCGTCGGGGCCCATGAGAAGCGAGAGGTGGGCGTAGATGGCAGGGTCGCTCCCCATGGCCCGTGTCAGCAGGATGTGCTTGGGCGTCGATGACAGTAGGTCCTCTCCCCTGATCACGTGCGTGATGCCGTAGTCGACGTCATCGACCGTGGACGCGAGGTGGTAGGTGGGGGTGCCGTTGGATCGCAAGATGACGAAGTCGTCGACCTGCGCATGTTCGAATCGCATGTCGCCGCGAACGATGTCGGCGAACACGGTCGCGCCTGGTCGGGGCACCTTGAACCGTACGACGGCCGTCTCGCCGGCGGCGAGCCGCTCGGCCACTTCGCTCTCGGACGGTTCGAGGCTCCCGTCGTATGCGGGAGACGTACCGGCTTCTCGCGCTTCCCTCTTGAAGGCATCGAGTTGCTCGGCCGTTGCGAACGAGTAGTACGCGCTGCCACTGTTCACGAGGGCCTGGGCGACGCTGCGATACCGGTCGTACCGGTCCGACTGTCGGTATGTCCCGTGGGGCCCGCCGACCACGGTGCCTTCATCCCACTCGAGACCCAGCCACCCGAGATGCTCGAGGATGTCCTCCTGGAACTCGTCGGCGCCTCGAGCTGTGTCCGTGTCATCGGAGCGCAGGATGAAGGTGCCGCCGTTGTGGTGAGCGAACAGGTAGTTGTAGAGAGCGGTTCGTGCTGCTCCGACATGGAGATAGCCGGTTGGCGAAGGGGCGAAGCGGACGCGCGGCGTCATATCTGCACCACGGAATTCATGAGGATCCCGACGCCTTCGATCTCCACCTCGACCCTATCCCCTGGAACGATCGGACCGACGCCCGATGGTGTGCCGGTGAGGATCACATCGCCGGGCAGCAGCGTCATGATCGACGAGATGAACGAGACGAGTTCGCTGACGCCGAACACGAGGTCGGCGGTCGTGCCCGACTGGCGGGTCTCACCGTTGACGCGTGAGACGATCGAGAGGCCCTCCAGAGGATCAAGATCGGTGTCGATCGCCGGACCGAGCGGACAGAAAGAGTCGAACCCCTTGGCTCGTGTCCACTGGCCGTCGGCACGCTGCAGGTCCCGGGCCGTCACATCATTCGCCGCCGTGTAGCCCATGATGTGGGGTCCGACGTCTTCGATCCTGACGTTCCTCGTGACCTTGCCGACCACGACGGCGAGTTCAGCCTCGTGGTGAACTTCTTCTGCCTGCTGGGGAATCCGGATCGGCTGCATCGGTCCGATCACCGATGTCGGGGGTTTCAGGAACAGCACCGGTGACTCGGGGACGGCGACGCCCGTCTCAGCGGCGTGGTCCGCGTAGTTCTTCCCCACGGCGACGATCTTCGTGGGAATCACCGGTGCGAGGAGACGGGCATGCTCCCACTCGACAACCGCCTCGGTCGGTTCCCAGGCAACGAACGGCGTTCCCCGGTAGATGCGGATGCCTTCGGGTTCAACCGCGCCGTATGTGATGTCGTCGACGTCCGTGTCGACTCTGACGATCTTCATGCTTGGCCTTCTCTAGATTTCGATGAGTGACTCGCCGGAGGCTACGCGCTCACGCAGCTCGTCGGCGTTGGCGTCGTAGACGTCGGTCGGGATCCCGGCGATCAGGCGCCTGATCCGAAGTGGGTGGTGGGCTGAGCCACCGATCGCTGCCGCCCGAACCGATCCGAAGTCACCCTCGGTGTCATAGCCGAGGATCACAATCGCTGCATCGATATCGCCCTTGGTCGGTCCGCGACCGGTGAGGGACGAGCGGGCTGCGGCGACGGCGGCGACCGCTGCATCGGCATCGGCACGATGCTCGTGATCGGCGAGGATCAACTCTCTGTCGGCGGCCAGTTTCAGCGCATATCCAGTGTCGGGGCCGGGCGTGCCGAATGCACCGCCCCACGGCATCCCGGTCCCGGTGAGCTCACCCGGCCGATTCGGCGTCCAGGGGCGTTCCGGACCGATACCGGAGGCTCGTTGCTGGAGTTCTGAGATGGGAAGTTCGATGTTCGGTTGCTGCGCCATGATTCCACTCGATCGATTGCGGCGTCATGGTAGAAGGCGTTGAGCTAGATGTAGTCGAGCCAGTCGGCGTAGCGCTCGTTCTCTCCGGTCACCGTGTCGATGAACATCTCCTGTGCACGCTTCGTCACGGGTCCCGGGCGTCCGTCTCCGGCGGGCCGATCGTCGATCTCCCGGATCGGCGTCACCTCGGCGGCCGTGCCGGTGAAGAACATCTCATCGGCGTAGTAGAGATCGGTCCGAGTGATCTCCGTCTCGATGACCTCGTACCCATCGTCGCGCAGCATCGTGATCACCGCTTCACGGGTGAGCCCCTCGAGGACACCCGAAGCAAGCGACGGCGTGCGAACGACCCCATCCCGAACGAGGAACAGGTTCTCACCGCTTCCCTCTGCGACGAAGCCGTCGGTATTCAGCATGATCGCTTCGTCGTAGCCGCCTCGCAGGGCTTCCTGTTTGGCCTGAACCGAGTTGACGTATCCGCCGGTGAGCTTGGCATTCGGCATCAACGAGTCGTGTCCGATCCGACGCCACGAGGACACCTTGACTCGGATCCCGTTGGTCACGCCATCCTCACCGAGATAGGCGCCCCACTCCCAGGTGGCGATCATTGTGTGTACCGATGCGCCGGCAGGATTCAATCCCATCGATCCGGTCCCATAGAAGACCAGCGGGCGGATGTACCCGGACACCAGGCCGTTCGCGGAGAACACCTCCTTCGAAGCCTTGACGATCTCGTCAACGCTCCACTCGATCGGAATTCCGAGCGCCTTGCAGGATCGAGCCAGGCGCTCGATGTGCTCCGTAAGTCGGAATACCGCCGGTCCCCGATCGGTCTCGTAGGCGCGGATCCCTTCGAACGCTCCGGTGCCGTAGTGGAGTCCGTGGGACAGAACGTGAATGGTCGCATCGTCCCAATCGACGAACTCGCCATCCATCCAGATGTACTTGGTGGGCTGCATGGTCAGATTCTGCCACAGATCGGAGATCCGTCGGAGGTGGCGCTAGAGAAGATCGAGAATGACCCGGATGGCGGCAACCGAGTTGATGGTCACCTCGTCGATGAATCGGACGAAGTCGATCTCCGACTCGCTCCCGGCCAGGTCCGATACGGACCGGATGACGAGGCACGGAACCTCGAAGTGTTCAGCGATCTGAGCGACCGCCGCACCTTCCATCTCGACGGCGTGTGCGCCGAGGTCCACGTGCAGGTCTCTCCTAGCGCCTTCGTCGTTCACGAACTGATCACCGGTGGCGATGGTTCCGAAGATCACCCGGGGCTCTCGGTCACGTACGGGTGCTAGTCGGAGCGTTGAGAGGGGTTCTCGTAGTCGGTCGACGAGCTCGGGAGGAGCCGTGTATCCGAATCGATCCGTTGGGTTGAGAAACGCAACGTGGCCTGACTGGTATCGATCCAACCCATCGCTACCGAGCACTCCGGTGTCATGAGGAACAACGCGCTCACCCACGACAACATCGCCGATCCCGACGGCCTCATCTAGTGACCCGGCCACCCCGGTGAACAGAACCGCGCTGAACTCGACGTGGGCGAGGGCCAGGGTTGTCACCATCGCAGCGTTGACCTTTCCGACCCCGACGGCTGCCAACACGACGTCGTGGGTGTCGATCACACCACGGTGGAGCTGGTGACCGCCAACCGCGATGCTCTCCATGCCACTCATCAGTGCGTGCAACGCGGCGATCTCCTGAGGGAGGGCGCTCATGATGAGAACAGGGCGACTCATCCCCGTAGCTTGGCAGAACGCTCCTCTCCCACGAATTGGGGAGGTGGCGTGAAGGGCCGGAGGAGGGCTACAGCCCTTCGAGATACGCAGCCGCGTCCTGGAGTTCCGTGATGATCGGCATCTCTGGAAGGGTCTTGACGATGCTTGGTCCGTAGCTCTTCGTCTGCACCCGCCGGTCGCACAACACGATCATCCCCGCGTCATCCATGCTGCGGATGAGACGTCCCGCTCCTTGGGCCGTCAAGCTCGCCGCACGGGGAAGATCGACGGTCGCAAATGGCGAGAGACCGGCATCGTTTGCTGCTTCTCGACGGGCGCTCCACAATGGGTCGTCGGGTCGCGGAAAAGGCAACCGATCGATGATGACAACCTGACAGGCATCACCAACGATGTCGACGCCCTCCCAGAATCCCATGGTGGCAACGAGCACGGAGGTCTCATCTGCGCGGAACTCTTCGAGAAGCTTGTTTCGCGGCAGGCTGCCCTGGACGAGGATCCGGTGCCTCCCATCCACGAGCCGTTCCGAGATGCGAATCACGGCGGCATTCGAGGTGCACAGGATCAGAGAGCGACCGCCAGCCGCTTCAACGAGCTGTTGTGCCAACTCCGCGACCGCTTGCCCCCATCCCGGTGCAGTCGGCTCCTCAAGACCCGGCAGGTAGAGGCGGGCCTGACTCGCGTAGTCGAACGGGCTGTCGACGAACAGGGTCATGTACCGCAACGGATCGGGATCGTCGGGATCGGAGTATGGATCCGACATGTCGTCGACAGCGGTGCTGTAGCCAAGGCGTCGAGCGATCGCTTCGAAGCTGCCACCCACCGTGAGAGTCGCCGATGTGAGAATGGTGGTGCGCCTCGCTGCGAGGTTCTCAGAGAATGTGTCGGCAACTGAGACCGGCGATGTTCTGAGGACGGGACCGTGCTCGATCCAGCACACGTGTCCGGTGACCGGTTCGGTGAGAACACTGAGGTCCCCCTGGAGATGACCGCCCAGGTTGGCCGCTCTCTCCCGCTGTCCCTTGACGACGAGATCGTCGGTCGACGTGTTCCTGGCGAGGGTGTCGATGATCCGAACACTGTTCTGGAGCTTGCGCACGACATCGGCGGCGTGACCCTCAAGTGGGAGCTGAACCGCTCCGTCGGTCAGCCCCTTGAGCCACGCCTGCACATCCCCGATCGTGTTCCACAGGCGTCCCACGTGTGTTTGCCGCTCCGCGGCTGGGATGCCGAGACGCTTGAGGAGATCCGCGGCGGCCCGGGCGTATGCGACGAATCGACCGTTCGTGAGCGCGATGCCGACACTTGCGCAGAGCGCGTCTTCGAGTCGATGCGCCTCGTCGAAGATGACGGCATCGTGGTCACCCAAGATGGCACCATCCGAGTTGATATCGGTGCCGTACAAGTGGTGGTTGCAGATCACGAGCTGCGCCTCTCTGGCATCGTTGAGCGCGGCCATGGCCGGGCAGTCGTCGGCGTAGGAACAGCGCCGACCCGGACATTCAATCCCGGAGACGCTGACTTCCGCCCAGGTACGGTTGTCCACCTCGCCAGGCGCATGATCTCGTTCGCCGTCACCCCCCTGCCGCCACCACTCGATGATGGCGGCGAGATCTCCAATGTCGCCGTCGGTGAGTAGCTGAGGCTGTCGTTCGGCCACCCGGGCGGGGCAGATGTATGACGCGCGGCCTTTGACGACAGCCCATGTGACATCGAATCCGCGCTCGCGTAGGACGTCAACTATGTCGGGAAGATCTGCCGCGATCTGATCCTGCAGCGTCTTTGTCGATGTGGCGACCACGATGCGCTGCTGTGAAACGATGGCGGGAACCAGGTAGCCGAACGACTTACCGACGCCGGGTCCCGCTTCACAGATCAGGTGATGCTCGTCCTCGATCGCCTGAGCGACCCATGACGCCATGTCCTGCTGTCCCTGGCGTTGCTGTCCTTCGCGATGCTCGATGAGGGCATCGAGCGCGTCGACGACCACTATCGGCAGTGGCGTGTCAGATGGTGCTGGCATGTTCTCTGTTCGGTTGTCGGTTGTCGTCGGTCGACTGGAGAACGCAGTGCGGCCCATTCTCTTCTCTCCCCACGAGGGAGGATGGCAGCCGCCGCGGGGCGCTGCCGGAAGGGGTCAGGCGGTTCTCTTCGCCTCAGGCGTCTGATCCCCTCCGCCTCCTTCATTGGCACCTCCCCCTGAGGGGAAGTGGAGTTCAATTGGTACTACGCAAGGTACCGCCCGTGCCATTCGAGGACTGCTTCGAATCGCTCGACCCGGTGCTTCGGCTTGCCACCGCGGGTGAGTTCGTGACTCTCGCCGGGGAAACGAAGCATCTCTGACTCGACGCCGTTGTTCTGGAGCATGGCGAACAGTTGCTCGCCTTGCTCGATCGGACACCGCCAGTCGGTCTCCGAGTGCAGAACGAGGGTCGGAGTCGTGATCCCGTCGGCGTGGCGCAGAGGTGACGCCGCCCAGAGTTCGTCGCGTGTCGCTCCCCGTTTCAGATAGACACCGTCGAAGTACGTGCCGATGTCGGATGTCCCAACGAACGACGTCCAGACATAGAGGCCCCGTTCGGCGATCGCCGATTTGTATCGCTGGTCCTCCGCCGTCACACGGACGGTGGCGAATCCGCCGTAGGAACCACCCATGATCCCCATGCGATCCACGTCGAGACGGGGGAATGCCTGCGCGGCGGTGTCAGGAGCCGCCATGAGATCGACGAGGTCCGGTGGCATCTCTTCGTGCCACGCACCGACGACGGCCCGCACGAAGTCGCTACCGTAGCCGCTGGCCCCTCTCGGGTTGATCGCCACCACACCGTACCCGGCACCTACATACACCTGGAACTCGTCGAAGAACCCGTATCCATACTGGGTCGCCGGTCCACCGTGGATGTTGAACAGCAGCGGAACCTTGCCATCACCCTGGGGCAGATACACCCAGCCCTCCACCTCGACACCGTCGTGGTCGATCACAAATCGCTGGGGTTCTGCGAGCGTCGAGGTCTTCCGGAACTCGTCGTTGAGCGTCGTCAAGCGGCGCTCCTCGCCGTTCTCCCACCACCAGACCTCGCCCGGATCCGTGGCCGACGTCGCGGTGAACACGGCGGCGGAGCCATCGGGCCGGGGACTGATCCCTGTTACGAGCCGGTCGCCTCCCATGAGGTCTTCGACTTCGCCGCCGGGACTCACCCTGACGATCCTCACGCGGCCTGAATCCTCAAGCGTCGACAGGGCCGAACCGTCGTCCAGCCACTGGGGACCGCCCGGTGAGAGTGCGGGTGCGAAGGTGACGAGATTCCGATCGATGGTGGTGACCTGCGTCCAAGATCCATCCGTCCCCATCCGCTGCAGCGGCGCGATGCCCGGATAGTCCCATCGATCGCCCGTGCCGAGCGCGTAGAGGCGTCCCGACCGATCGTACGATGGCATTCCCCAGGTTCCGACGTCGGTCAGCGGACTCGCGTCGCCACCGTCGACCGGAACGCTCCAGATCTGACTCCCGGGATCCACGCCGCGCTGATCATGTCGTTCCGAAACGAAGGTGATCGACTGTCCATCGAGGGACCAGACGATCTGACCCTCGTTGAATTCACCCGGCGTGAGGCAGACTGGGTCGCCGCTGCCGTCCACGTCGACGAGCCAGATGTGGGATCGCTGGTCGTGGATCCATCCCCGACTGTCGAACCGGTATCCCAGACGGGTGATGCGCCTCGGCGCCCGCACCCTCTCCTCCTTGTCCAAGTCCTTCCACTCCTCGGTCCACTCGGATGCGACAACGGCGACGTTGGAGCCGTCGGGCGACCAAGCGACGTCGGAGGCTCCCAACTCGAACTCCGAGATGATGCTCGCCTCTCCCCCATCGAGACGGAGGATCGCTACCTGTGGCCGGTCCTCGTCTCCCGAGCCCTTCCGTAGGAACACAAGTCGGGATCCATCGGGAGACCAGCGAGGCGTCGTGTCCATGTCACCTGATGTCAGCGGACGCGCCTCGTCGCCGTCCCACAGCCAGATCCGACGGACGTAGCGGTCCTCGTCGAGGTCCATCTGCGTGACCACGAACGCAGCGCGGATGCCATCCGGGTGGAGCCTTGCGTCGGACGGTGCGCGATAGTCGCCAAGTTGGTCCGGACGCATGGATGTGGCCTTTCGATCGATTCCCCCTGATTATGCATGTGGACCGGTCTCGAAGAGTCGCCACAGTCGGAACTGGTCCTAGTGTTGCGTCGCAGAAATGGGCACCATGTCTCTCCGGCCCTCGACGCCCCTGGCGGCGTCCTCCGCCTCGGCGCAGTCCCGGCTGCGCCTTCGTTGTGCGTCCTTGCCAGGTGACGACGATGCCTCGGAGACACCCAGCCGCCATTTCTGCGACGCACCACTTAGTCTCCGAGCCATGCATCGCTTCGTCGCATCAGGCTTCTACGCCGGTCTCATCCCCAAACGCCTCTGGGGATCGGACAACGGCGCAGGAACGTTCGGAGCCGGCGTCGCCGTGATTATCTCTCTCCTTCTGTGGCGGTATCCATGGTGGATCGGGGCGATCGCGTTCGCTATCGCATTCGTCCTCTCCCTCTGGTCGGCGGCACCGTTCGCCGATGACCACGCTGATCCCGGGTGGGTTGTGATCGATGAGGTGGCCGGCACGCTCGTCGCCGTGATCGGTCTTGCCGGATGGCCGTGGCTCGTTGCCGTCGTCGTCGCGCGTCTTGCGGACATCTTCAAGGTGTTGCCCGGCGTCCCCCAGGCCGAGGCACTGCCCGGTGCCCTGGGTATCACGATGGACGACGTGATCGCCGGCCTCTACGGCATGGCGGCAGGCTGGCTCGTCTGGTGGCTGATGTAGCCGTCGAGAGTCGACCCTGGGCACTCCGCGGTCGCAGAGGAACGTTGTCAGAACGTCTCGACGCTCTCGAGAACCGCCCAACCTCCTAGAAACGCCACATCCAGGCTGCTATCAGGTCGGCCGTGATCTCTGTCACCGTTGCGTGGTTCGGAGAGATCGAGCCGTCTCGTTTGACCATCACGGCCCGCATCCTCGCGGCGACGGCCGCTGCTGCTCCATGTTCGGCATCTTCGACCGCGATGCAGTCCGATGGGGAGACTCCGAGGCGCCGTGCTGCCTCGAGGTAGACATCCGGGGCGGGCTTCCCGTGCTCGACTTCGTCTCCTCCGACGAACGCGTCGAAGAAGCGGTCGAGGCCCGTGAGCGCGAGTTTGCTGTCGAGATCCGAACGTCGAGACGACGACGCCACGGCCATCGGTATGCCTTGGGCCGCCAAGGATTGGACGGTGTCGAAGGCATCCGGGAACGCTTCAAGAAGCTCTTCATAGATGGGGGTGCGGATCGCGTCGATCGCCTCCATGTGCTCTTCGTACGGGAGAACGTCGGCCCTCGCTGCGCAGTAGGCGTATGTCGTCGGCTCCGACGTGCCAAGGCAGGCGACGGTGTCTTCGGCCGTCAGCGTGTATCCGCGTTCTGCGAGGACCACTGCCCAGACGTCATTGGCGATCGGTTCGCTGTCCACCAGAACGCCGTCACAGTCGAAGACGACGGCCGAGATCACCGGCTACTCCTGCATCTCGTGACGGATCAGATCCTGGACCACGCGCGGGTCTGCCTTTCCACCCGTCGCTCGCATGACCTGGCCTACAAGGAATCCGATCGGCTTGGAATCGCCGCTTCGGAGCTTGTCAAGAGCTTCCGGATTCTGATCGAGGACAGCGGAGACTTCCGCTTCGATCGCGGAGACGTCGGAGATCTGCAGAAGGTCCCGGGATTCGGCAACCGCTCTCGGGCTTCCTTCACCTGCGAGCACGCCACCAAGTACTTCTTTGGCTGCGGTTGCCGACAGATCGCCACCAGCGGTCATCTCAGAGAGCTCCGCGAGCGACGACGCGGAGAGACTCGTCTCCCTGACCTCTGTCTCTTCGCGTCGGAGGTAGGCGACGACCTCGCCTGTGAGCCAGATGGCAACGGTCCTGGCATCGGCGCCTTCCTCGACCGTGGACTCGAAGAGTTGGCCGAGGTCGCCGGCATCGACGAGCAAGGCCGAAGCTCGCTCATCCGCCCCAAGATCGCGATACCTCGCTCGCTTGGCCGCTGGTAGCTCTGGTCGGCGCTCCTGAACACGCTCTCGCCATGCATCGTCGATGTGGAGCGGCAGCAGGTCCGGATCCTGGAAGTAGCGGTAGTCCGCAGAGTCTTCCTTGGTTCGACCGGGTCTCGTCATGCCCTTAGCTTCGTCCCAATGGCGAGTCTCGAGATGGATCGATCCACCGTTCTCGAGCAGCCCGATCTGTCGATCGATCTCGAAGGCGATGGCCCGCTGCATCGAACGCAGTGAGTTGACGTTCTTCACCTCGGTCCGTGTGCCGAGTTCGGTAGTGCCGACGGGACGGACGGAGATGTTCGCGTCGAAACGCATCGTTCCCTCTTCGAGCCTCGCATCCGACACGCCGAGTGTCCGCACGATGCGCTGGAGCTCCATCCCGTAGGCGCGGGCCTGCTCGGGTGAACGGATGTCGGGTTCGGTGACGACCTCGACGAGCGGCACGCCGGCACGATTGAAGTCGAGCAGGGTGTGGTCAGCTCCATGGATTCGGCCGCTCTCCCCCACATGGGTGCTCTTGCCGGTGTCTTCCTCCATGTGCACCCGCGTGATCCCTACCGTCGTCGGCTCACCGTCGACATCGACGTCGAGATGGCCATCGACACAGAGCGGAAACGTGTACTGCGAGATCTGATAGTTCTTCGGTAGATCCGGGTAGAAGTAGTTCTTCCGATAGAACAGCGAGTCCTCGGTGAGGGTGCAGTCGAGAGCATCACCGATCGACAGGATTCCCTCGATCGCTTCCCTGTTCGGCACGGGCAGTGCGCCCGGGAGGGCGAGGCATACGGGGCACACGGCCGTATTCGGTTCATCGCCGAAGTCGACAGGGCACCCGCAGAACATCTTCGAATTCGTCTGGAGCTCTACGTGGGTTTCGAGACCGATGACGGCTTCCCACTCGGTCATGGCGTCACCACCTTCGACGTCGCGAGCCGCGGTCTCTGTGTGAATTCGACGAGACGCTCGACTTCAGCTGCGACTCGGAACATGACCTCTTCGCCGAGCGCTGGGGCCATGATCTGGAACCCGATGGGGAGGCCTCCATCGTCGAGACCGACCGGCACCGAGATAGCCGGATCCCCCGCCAGATTCGTGGCGATGGTGCAAGTGTCCGCGAGGTACATCGTGAGCGGATCCTCGGTCTTCGCACCGATCCGGAAAGCGGTCGTGGGACTCGTCGGCGAGACGAGCACGTCGACCTGGGCGTAGGCCCTCTCGAAGTCGTTCCTGATCAGGGTCCGAACCCGCTGAGCCTGCCCGTAGAAGGCGTCGTAGTAGCCGGCCGAGAGGGCGTAGGTGCCGAGAAGGATGCGCCGGATGACCTCGGGACCGAATCCTTCGGCTCGAGTCCTCGCCATCATTTCCTCTGTCGTGGACCCGTCAACTCGTAGTCCGTATCGGACACCGTCGAAGCGGGCGAGGTTGGCGGAGCACTCGGCTGGGGCGATCAGGTAGTAGGCGGACAGGGCGTATTCGATAGCCGGGAGTGAGATCTCCACGACCTCGGCTCCGGCATCGGAGAGACGGCCGATCGTGGCAGCCGTCGCTGCTACCACCTGCGGATCGAATGCCTCGCCGGTGAGTTCGGTAACGACGCCGATTCGCAGTCCGGCAACGCCCGCATCGAGAGAGCGGGAGATCGCCGGAACGTCTCCGTGATAGCTCGTTGCGTCCATGCGATCCCATCCAGCGACGGCCTCGAGCAGCGTCGCTGCGTCGGGGACGGTTCTTGCGATCGGACCGATCTGGTCGAGGGACGACGCGAAGGCGATAAGCCCGTATCGGCTGACGAGGCCGTACGTCGGTTTAGCACCGACGGTCCCGGTGAGGGACGCTGGCTGACGGATGGATCCGCCGGTGTCCGAGCCGAACGCTCCGAGCGCCGATCCGACTGCCACGGCAGCTGCCGAACCGCCGGATGAGCCTCCCGGCACGGTGTCGGTGTTCCATGGATTGCGGGACGGTCCGTACGCCGAGTTCTCTGTCGATGAACCCATGGCGAACTCGTCGAGGTTCGTCTTGCCGACGATCACGGCGCCAGCGTCTTTGAGACGGCGCACCGCGGTGCCGTCGTACGGTGGATTCCATCCGGCGAGGATCTGCGAGGAAGCGGTCGTCTCGACGCCCTTCGTGACCATGTTGTCCTTGAGGGCGATCGGGATGCCGAGCAGCGGTCGCGAGTCACCGACGGCAATAGCCGAGTCGGCGGCTTCGGCTGCGCTTCGCGACCCTTCGCGGTCGAGCGTCAGGTAGGCGTGGAGATGAGCCTCCGTGATTGCGGCCCTCGTCTCGAC
>CAXMQQ010000061.1:0-35778 GCA_964195545.1 uncultured Acidimicrobiia bacterium
GAAGACTCCCCCTGCGTCGCTTCGCTCCGCGTCACCCCGCCCTGGCGGCCGAGGGGACACAATGAAGAGTCTTCGATCAGTGCTGTTTGACCCCCTCCACCGCCCTACGAGCGGCACCTCCCCCTGACGGGGAGGAAGAAGATTCCGACCGGGGAAACATGAAGAAAGTCTTCGATCAGTGCTGTTTGACCCCCTCCACCGCCCTACGAGCGGCACCTCCCCCTGACGGGGAGGAAGAAGCCCGGGAAGAAGAAGACACGACAGCCCATACGGACTACGGAAGACGGACTACCGACTAGCGTCTACCGGCAACGCCCGGCGTGGCCTTCCTATGCCAGTTCTCTCTTCAGGATCTTTCCTGTGGGGCCTTTCGGGAGGGCATCTTTGAACTCGATCGTTCTTGGGTACTTGTAGGCGGCCAGGTGTTCTTTGCAGTAGGCGATGAGGTCGTCTGCGGTCGCTCCGGACCCCGGCTTGAGGGCGATGACGGCTTTGACCTCTTCGCCGTGGCGTTCGTTGGGGACGCCGATGACGGCAGCTTCCGCGACGGCCGGATGTGCGTAGAGGACTTCTTCGATCTCTCTCGGGTAGACGTTGAACCCGCCCCGGATGATCATATCCTTCTTGCGGTCGACGATGTAGTAGTAGCCGTCTGCGTCGACGGTTCCGATGTCCCCGGTGTGGAACCAGCCATCGATGATCGCTTCGGCGGTGGCTTCCGGCCGCTTGTAGTAGCCGCGCATCACGTTGTGACCCTTGATGCAGATCTCGCCCGGCGCGCCTGTCTCGGTGATCACGGTGCCCTCATCGTCTTCGAGTCGGAACTCGACGCCCCAAAGCGGCGGCCCGATCGACCCGGCCTTCTTCGGACGGTCGAGCACGTTGAACGAAGCCACGGGAGATGTTTCGGAGAGTCCGTACCCCTCGAGGATGTCAACGCCGTATTCTTCGTCGAAGGCCTTCATCACTTCGACCGGCATCGCAGCGCCACCGGACACGCAGTACTCCAAGTTGAGGTCGAAGGTGTCGGCGTCAGGAGTGTGGAGGAGAGCGAAGTACATGGTCGGTACGCCGCCAAAGAAGTTCACGTCGTAGGTCTCCATGAGTGTGAGCGCATCGATCGGATCGAAGCGTGGGAGCAGCACAACGGTTCCTCCCTGTCCGAGGACGGCGTTGTGCATCACGGTCTGGCCAAAGCTGTGGAAGAGGGGCAGCGTTGCAAGAGCAACGGTGTCGGTGCCCAGAGGGAGAAGCGTGGTGCCGGAGTATCTGGCATTGAAGAACATGTTGAAGTGCGTCAGTTCGGCCCCCTTGGGGTGGCCGGTCGTTCCCGACGTGTAGAGGATCACGGCCGGATCGTCCGGCATGGTTGGCACGTGGTCGGCGAAGGGCTCGGCCGTGGCAATGAGTCCCGTCATGCTCACCGCCCCCTCGGGAGCGGACACGTCGGTTGGGTCGGCCTTGGCGACGATCAGGTGATGAGCGCTCTCTGCTCGATTGAAGCCAGCTTGAGATTGCTCGAAGAACCCTTCCCAGGCCACGAGGGCGACGGCATCGGAATCGTTCAGGTGATATGCGATCTCATCTGGCGTCAACAGCACGTTGAGCGGCACGACAACGGCCCCGGCCGCGAGCGTCCCGAAGTAGGCGATTGTGAACTGGGGCACGTTCGGAAGGAGCAACGCGACATGCTGGCCCGGATGGATGCCGAGTTCACGCAAGCCGCCGGCGAACCGCTGTACCGCACCGTGGATCTGAACGTAGGAGAGGGTGGTATCGCCGATGGCGAGTGCGGTGTGGTCTGGATTCTTCCTGGCGCTTTCATGGAGGAGAGTCGCGAGATTGAGGCTCATGGCGGGGATCCTTTCGATGGCGAGATACCCAACGTACCCGGATCGAAGCCTTGCTGACCGAATACACGGCAATGCGACTCTCGGCCTCTACTCGTACACCGCCGCACCATCGACCATGATGGGACTATGCGAACACTCATCAGCAACGGAACGGTCGTGACGGGTGCACTGGTGGCGGAGGCGGACGTCGTCATCGAAGGAGAGCGAATCGTCGGTGTCGTAGAACCGGGATCAGCGGGAGAAGGGTTCGACCGGACGATCGACGCGACGGGCAGGTACGTGATCCCGGGCGGCGTTGACATGCACACCCACATGGAACTGCCCGTGTCGGGGACATCATCGGCAGACACGTATGAGACGGGTACAAGAGCCGCCGCCATCGGCGGAACGACGACGATCGTGGATTACGCCGGACAGACCAGGGGCGGAACGCTCAAAGACGGCCTCGCTGAGTGGATGGCCAGGGCCGACGGAAACTCGTACATCGACTACGGGTTCCACATGATGGTCACCGACGTTCACGAAGGCACGCTCGACGAATTCTCCGAGATGATGCATGCCGGTGTGACCACCTTCAAACTATTCACGGCCTATCCCGGCGTGAATCTGTCGGACGACCGGCAGATCCTCGAAGCGATGCAGGTCGCTGCTTCGATCGGTGCCACGATCATGATGCACGCCGAGAACGGAATCGCCGTCGATGCCCTTCGGGACCAAGCAGTGGCCCGCGGTGAGACCGACCCGATCCATCACCTGCTCACCCGGCCGGCATCGATGGAGGCCGAAGCCGTTCATCGCGTCGCCGCTCTGGCCGAGATCGCCGGTTGCCCGATCGTCATCGTCCACATCTCATCGCAAGACGCGTTCGCTGAGGCGATCGTGGCTCGTGATCGGGGTCTGCCGGTGTTCGCAGAGACCTGCCCTCAGTACCTCTGGCTGGCTCAAGAGGACCTGCCGGAGGGGTTTGAAGCGGCCAAGTTCGTGTGCTCGCCTCCTTTGCGTCGTCGCTCGGAGGGCCATCAGGCTGCACTATGGGCCGGAATCGGATCAGGGCGGATGGATGCCGTCGCAACCGATCACTGTCCGTTCACCTGGGAGCAGAAGGAGGCAGGGCGCGGCGATTTCCGCAAGATCCCGAACGGTCTGGGTGTCGTCGAGCATCGGGTCGATCTCGTCTACCAGGGTGTCGTGGAGGGTTGGATACCGCTGACCCGGTGGATCGAAGTGACGGCCGAGACACCGGCGAAGATGTCAGGGATCTATCCGAAAAAGGGCACCATCGCTCCCGGGTCAGATGCGGACGTGGTCATCTACGATCCGACCGCATCGCACACGCTGTCGGCCGAAACACACTCGATGAATCTCGACTACTCGGTGTTCGAGGGCGCAGAGATTGGCGGCGGGGTCGAGACCGTCATCATGCGTGGCGAGGTCATCGTGGACGACGGCGAGTTCGTGGGAGAGGCAGGGCGTGGTCGGTATCTGCATCGCGGGACGAACGCGCTGTTGACGGAGAGAGTAGGTCCGTAGTCCGTGTCCGGTGTTTGGTATTCCGACCTCCCTGCGTCGGTTCGGTCTACTGATCTGCTGAGCTGCTGGGCAGTCGAACGACGCGGTTGACCCGTGGGTGAGAATCCAGGATCGCTGTCAGTTCTTGTGCCGCGCCTCTGTTGTCTGCGGTTACCTTGGTCAGTGCCATCACGACGTTCGCAACGGCCGGGATACTCTTGAGGCCGCCGCTGGGGTGGAGGAGGACTTGGGCCGCGGTATCGACCGTCAACAGGTCATCCACGGTGAGGCCAGAGAGTGCCGCCACTCGATCGGGACGGTGCGCGACATCGACGATCGATCTGCCGATCGCGTCGCATCCCATCGTGATGATCACCGCGGTCGAGGCTTCGGGGATCACCGGCTCATGTTCTGCAGGTGCCTTGATCATCATCTTGCGAGCCCCGTCAGCCTCGACGATCACGTAGTCGACCGTCGTCTCGAGGAAGAAGCGATCAACGGCGGTCTTCGACGGCCCGGTCACCTTTCCGGGAACACGACCGGCGACTACGAAGAGCGGCACGTCGGGGGAGAGGCGAGCCTCGACCTCGGATGGCAGATCCGACCAACAGGCCGGCTCCTCTACCTGGTCCTCTGCCAGCATCGTCGTGGTGGTCAGCACCACCCGGGATCCTGTGGCCGCCAGCTCCTCACCGAGTGTGCGAAGGATCGTCGTCTTGCCACCGGCCCCAACTATCGCGATGAGTTCACGCGGACCGAGATCAAATTGCTCTCGCAGCGGTGCCGTCATCGCTGGTCCGTGTCCATCCAAACGAGGACGGCTTCGAGCACGGCGCCACCGATCGACAGAGCCTTGTCGGAGATCTGGTGGATCGCGTTCGGGTCGAATCGCAGGTCGATGTCTCCGATCTTGAGACCGACCGTGACTGGTCCCGGCTGAATCAGGCCGCGGACCGTTCCTGCGATCTTTGCCAGAACCGGTGTGTTGTCAATCGCTCCGAGAACCTGTCCGGCCTCGACGAGGTCGCCGAAGTCTGTGTCCCATTCGAGCATGCCATCGACACCGGCGCGAAGGACCCGGTCTCCTGAGACGCCGCCGATCTCACCGGGGACACCGGTGTCCGGGGTCGCGGGGCCATCCCAGATGACACGACCGAGTCGGTGCCCCCGCATCGTCTCGACGACGGCGTCACAATCGACGCCCGCGTCGAATCCGGGTCCGAGCCCGACAACGAACGGTGCCTGATCGATCGCGGTATCGAGGGTCCGCTTGGCGAGGCGGGCATCAACGAGGATCGATATCGGCGCGGGGAACGACGGGATATTCGGTGAGACGAGAACGGGAACCGTGCCTCGGCCGGTCGCTTCTATGGCTGCGTCGGTCGAGGTGGCGCGAATCCCCTCGATTCCGTCGACCATGATCCGTCCCTGGTTGACAGCAGAGGAGAAGGCAACCGTGCAGCGCACCGTCAGAGGGCGCTCGAGTTCGAGAACGACAACGGGGAACCCGACTCTTCGAAGGCGCCAGATCACACCCGATCCGATATCACCGCCGCCACGAACGACGACCAGATGGTCCGAAAAGTCGATCATCCGTTGTCCGCAGCCGCCGACTTGATGACCTGGGACATGATCGACACGGCTATCTCTTCGACGGTCTCGGCGCCAATGCTGATGCCGATCGGGACGTGAAGATGGTCGAGCGCTTTCACAGGCGTCCCGGATTCGACGAGTGCGTCACGGGTCGTGGCCCAACGACGCTTGCTGCCCATTACGCCGATATAGGACGCCGGCGTCTCGAGGAGGAACGGCACGATCTGTGCATCGAGATCATGGCTTCTCGTAACGACAACGACGGCGGTGGTCTCGGTCACGGGGTGTTCGCTGAGGGCATCTGCGACGGAACCGGAGAATCGGATGGTGGCATTCGGCATGGCTTCTGCTGTGACAAGGTCGGCACGGTCGTCGACGACGACCGTGCGATACCCGAGCCAGTCGGCGAGATCGACGACCGATCGGCCGACATGGCCGGCTCCGACGACGTACACAGTTCGTGGGGTCATGTATGGCTCCAGGTAGATGGTCATCGTGCCGCCGCAAACACCAGGATCACCGAGTTCGGGATCGTTGAGCGTGTAGCGGCGGAGGCGAGGGCGCCGGTCCCTAAGAGCGGCGAGGGCTTCATCGCGCACAAGGGACTCGACCTTGCCGCCGCCGATCGTTCCTGTGGTGGTTCCGTCCGGATGGACGACCATCTTGGCCCCGGCGTGCCGGGGAACCGATCCGTCCGTGCCGACGATCGTGACCAACGCAACGGGATGGCCACCACCGACGGCTTCGATCAACTCCGTGAGGGGTTCTCGAGGGCCGATCATCGTCACGCCTCTTGCAGCGCGTTCCAGACGCGCTCGGGTGTAAACGGAATGTTGGCGATCCGTGCGCCGGTCGCATCAGCGATCGCATTCCGAATGGCTGGAGCGACACCGTCCTTGGGGATCTCTGCGATCGCCTTCGCACCGAATGGGCCGCTGGCTTCCATTGTCTGGACCAGGATCGCTTCGAGTCGTGGCATCTCATCGGCCCGGTAGATCTTGTACGGACCGAACTGTGGATTGAGCATGCGCCCGTCTTCGTCGTACACCATCTCCTCGCAGTGTCCATATCCGAGGGCCTGGACCATGCCGCCCTCGACCTGACCTGATGCCGTGACCGGATTGATCGGGACACCGCAGTCGACGGCCATCACGAGTTGGGTTACCGTCACCTGTCCCGTCTCGATATCAACCTCGACTTCAGCGAACTGGGCGGCGTACGGCGGAGGTGATTCCGGCGAAACGTAGGACGCGGTCGACATGATCTGATGCTGACCTTCCTGGTGGAGTGTGGACAGAGCGATCTTCTCCAGCGTCACCGATTGTCCGTCTGCGGACCAGGCCGCCCCGTCATGCAGGTCGATCGACACAGCATCGACGCCGAGCATGAGTGCGGCTCGGGCGATGATCTGGTCGCGGACCTGTTCGGCGGCACGCTTGGTTGCCATCCCAGATATGTACGTGGTACTCGAGGCATAGGCGCCCGTGTCGAACGGGGTCATGTCGGTGTCGGATGAGTAGACGATGATGTCGTTGGTAGCGACACCAACCACCTCCGCGGCGATCTGTGCCACAACGGTATCCGATCCCGTGCCGAGGTCGGTGGCTCCGACGAGTAGGTTGAACGCCCCGTCGTCGTTGATCTTGAGGCTCGCTCCACCCATGTCGAGACCCGGGATGCCGGTGCCGTGCATCGCCATCGCGAATCCGAGTCCTCTGCGGATGTTCGGCCGGTCGGCAGGCCGCTTCCACGTCGGGTCGTTGCGCCGGTCCCAGTCGACCGCCCGCTGGCCCTGAACGACGGCTTCTTCCAGGCCACTGGACGTGACCAGCGGCATGACGGCGGCGTCCTGATCGCCTTCACCGAGCTGCTGAGCGATATCGAGCGGGTCGCCGACGCCCGTCCAATTCAGACGGCGGAACTCGATCGAGTCCATGCCGAGCTCTGCTGCGATGTCCTCCATGTGTGCCTCGAGGGCGAAGAGAGCCTGTGGCGCTCCGTAGCCTCGGTATGCGCCGGGAACCGGGATATTCGTGTAGGCAACCCTGCAGTCGAATTTCTTGACCGGACAGTTGTATGAGCTGAGTCCACGGAGACCGCTGACCATCTGCACCGTGAGGCCGTGGGATCCGTACGGACCGGTGTTCGCAACGATGCTCAACTCCTGAGCCGTCAGCCTCCCTTCGGCATCGACCCCGGTCTTGAAGGTGACAGTCTGTGGATGACGGGTCCGGCTCGAGACGAACTCTTCCTCCCTGGTGAGTTCGAGCCGAACGGGTCGACCCGTCGCCATCGTGAGATGAGCGACGATGTCCTCGATCAGCATCTCTTGCTTGACACCGAATCCGCCGCCGATCCTGGGCTTGATGATGCGGATTCGCTTTGCAGGCAGGTCGAGGAGCGGGGCGATCATTCTTCGGACATGGAACGGTACCTGGGTCGATGACGTGATCACGAGCCGTTCGTCGCTGTCCCACGCGGAGATCGCGATATGCGTCTCGATCGGCGCCGCATGCACCTGGTGGACGCGAAGCGTTTGCTCGAAGATGCGGTCGGCCGCAGCGAAACCGTCGTCGATGTTGCCCGTGTCGGCCTTCAAGTGATGGACGATGTTGTGGGAGGCGTCGTGGGCCCCGTCCATGTCCGGTTCGTCGTGGATGACTGGTGCGCCATCGAGGATCGCCTCGTTCTCGTCGAAGACGGCGGGGAGGACTTCGTAGGTGACGTCGATCAGGTTGATCGCTGCGAGGGCGATCTCCTCGGTGTCTGCGGCGACGGCTGCGACACGATCGCCAACATACCGGACCTTGTTGTCGAAGCTGACCTGGTCGTAGGGGAGCGGGTTCGGGTAGCTCTGGCCGCCGGACGCGTACCGCACTCGCGGAACGTTGCCGTGGTGTAGAACGGCGTGAACACCCGGAAGTGCTCGGGCGTTCGAGTCGTCGACGGAGACGATTCGGGCATGGGCATGGGGGCTGTACAGCACCTTGGCGATCAGGGTTCCGGTCAGGTCGACGTCGTCGGTGAACGCCGGATTGCCCTTCACCAGCTTGATCGCATCGACCTTGGTCTCGGGTTTGCCGACGACCCGGGTCTCTGGGACGTCGCGACTCGGGACCACTCGGGGAGCTATCTCGGATAGTCCGTCGCGATCGGAAGGGGTTCCTTTGCCACCGACCAACGGCTGGAGGTACGCCACGTCGATGTTGTCGGGTCCTTCCCCTCGCATGATGGCTGCGGCGCGCAGCACCGCATGGACCGGCCGAAGATATCCGGTCTCTCGATCGAGGATCCCGGAGAGGGCATCGCGGACGTCGTCTTCGGTCGGGTTCGGGTTGCGGTCGATCAACGCCTTCGCGGAGAGGATCGCTGCGGGAGTCGAGTATCCGGATTGAATGGCTCCGGTCTCGACAAACGCCTGTTGGATCGGATGGAGTCGACCGGGCACGCTGAGGCCTTCAATCGTTTCAACATCGTGACCATCGGCCTGCGCCGCGAGCATCACATCGGCCGAGATGAGCCGACCATCGACAAGGACGGCAGCCGCCCCGGTCTCGCCCGTCTCCGAACCGAAACGGACACTGTGGAGGCCCGCCCGACGCAGCACCGTGCGAAGAGATTCGTGTGGCTCACAGGTGAGAGAGCGGCGCGTTCCGTTGATCGTAAGGGTGATCGTCATGTGCGCTCACCTCCGGCGACTGTGCCGAGAACCCTGCTTGCGAGCACCTTCGCGAGGTTCTTGCGGTAGCCGGGCGAACCCCGGAAGTCCGATGGGGGGTCGAGGGCCGAGACCTGACCCGGTTCGACGACAACCGGTCGGGTCGCGACTCCGGTCATGGCCAAGCAGATAGCCCCATCGTGACCCCGGTGTGCTACTGCCATCACGATCGGTCGGTCCATCGGGGTGCGGCCGGTTCGGTCCGCGGCGGCGACCCCTTTGGCCGGAATCGAGATACTGGTCATGATCGCTCCATTGAGCAGAGCGGGGTTCTCGAGTATCTCGTCGAGCGTGTGCTCGGCGGTCGAACCGGCACGAGCGAGCGTCACGTTCGCCCCGAATGCGAGGAGACCAGCGAGGAGTTCACTCTCTGGATCGACGGTCCCGATCGTTCCGCCGACGGTTGCGGCGTTTCGGATCGTGTTCGGTGCTTCGCGTCGGGCGAGATCACGAATGACAATCGGGACAAGCATTGAATCGACGAGGTCTTGGAGGCATGTCGTCGCCCCGATCCGGATGGACTCGCCATCGGTTTCGATCCCTGCGAGGTCGAGCGCCTGGAGATCCACGGCGTTGATCGACCTGTTGTCGGGACTCGCGTTGACAGAGGTTCCTCCGGCGATGACGACGGCATCAGGCCGTGCGGTGAGAGCGATGGCCTCGTCCAGAGTGAGTGGCCGGTGGTACTGCGCAATCATGTGTCCCTCTTCTTCCTCTCCAATCCCAGTCTTTCTACTCTACCGATGCCGCCGGAGTGGGGGCAGCGACCATCGACCCTTGCCGAGTTGGTACATTGACTCGTATGAGCACACTTCTCGTTCGGCACGCGCAGGTTCTCGCCACGATGGACGACGGCGAAACGGAGATAGCCGACGCGGGGCTCTTCGCCGTTGACGGATTCATCGAGCAGGTCGGATCGACAGATGAACTCCCCGACACAGCCGACGAGGTCGTGGATCTCTCCGGGCACGTCGTGCTTCCCGGACTCATCAATACCCACCATCACTTCTATCAGACACTGACTCGCGCCGTGCCCGGTGCCCAGGACGTAGGGCTCTTCGACTGGCTCCGCACGCTCTATCCGATATGGGCGCGCCTCACGCCGGACGATGTTCGGATCTCAACGCGACTCGCCCTATCCGAGTTGGCGCTCTCCGGCTGCACGACGTCGTCGGACCACCAGTACCTCTTCCCGAACGGTTCGAGTCTCGACGATCAGGTCGAGGGCGCTGCGGTGGTGGGGTTGCGTTTCCACGCTTCTAGGGGTTCGATGAGTCTGGGGGAGAGCGATGGGGGACTGCCCCCCGACTCCGTCGTTGAAGACAAGGATACGATCCTCCTCGACACCGAGCGGGTGATCAAGAAGTTCCACGATCCGGCCCCAGGAGCTATGACCCGTGTCGTGGTTGCACCCTGCTCGCCGTTCTCTGTGAGCGCAGATCTGATGCGCGAGTCGGCCGAACTGGCGCGGCGCTACGGCGTCCACCTCCACACTCACGTTGCCGAGACACAGGATGAAGAGCAGTTCTGCATCGAGACGTTCGGCCGGCGCCCCGTAGAACTCATGGAGGATCTGGGTTGGGCGGGGAATGATGTTTGGTACGCCCACGGCATCTACATCAATGATGCGGAGATCGGGAGGCTCGCTGAGTCGGGGACCGGGGTTGCCCATTGCCCGTCATCGAACATGCGCCTGGCATCCGGCATCGCTCCCGTCCGGCGCTACCTTGCGTCCGATGTGCGCCTCGGCCTCGGTGTCGACGGCTCGGCGAGCAACGACGGTAGTCATCTGATCGGTGAGGCCCGACAGGCGATGATGCTTGCTCGTCTCGCGGCATCCCCGTCGATCGAAGGTGGACGCCTCCTCACCGCCCGCGAAGCGCTCCGAATCGCCACGCGAGGCTCAGCCGCAGTGCTCGGCCGGGACGACGTCGGTTCGCTCGAACCGGGGAAGGCAGCCGACTTCATCGCGATCTCGCTCGATCGCCTGGAGTATGCGGGGTCGCTCCACGACCCGGTCGCCGCAGTGCTCTTCGTCGCACCGACCGGTGTAGACCACAACTACGTTCACGGACGCCCGGTCGTGAAGGCCGGAGAGCTCGTCGGTGTCGAGCTGCCGGCATTGATCGAAGAGCACAACGCCGCGGCGGCACGTTTGGTGGGGTAGAGAGCTTCGAGCTCTGAGTTCTGAACCGAATACGTTCTTGCTCACCGCTCACCGCTCACCGCTCACCGCTCATAGCCAGCGACTAAGTTAGGCAGATGGACTTCTTCGCTGCCCATGACCTCGACGAAGCGCTTGCAGCAAAGGCCGATCACCCGGACGCGCAGATCCTCGCCGGAGGGACCGACCTCATGGTTGAGATCAATCTTGCACACCACCGACCGTCGAGAGTTCTCTCGCTCAGACGCGTCGGGGAGATCCAGGAGCTCTCGGATCGCCGCATCGGCGCCGGTGTCACCTGGGCGCGTCTGGAACGCGACGGTCATCGAGGTCTCGCCCAGGCGGCGAGAACCGTCGGCTCGCCCCAGATCCGCGCCGCGGGCACTATCGGAGGCAACGTTGCCACAGCAAGTCCGGCCGGTGATGGGTTGCCATGGATCATCGCTGCCGAGGCTTCGATCGAAGTTCAATCCAAGGAACGCGGAACCAGAACGATCCCGTGGAACGAGTTCTTCGTCGGCGTGAAACGCACGTCTCTGGCGGTCGACGAGGTCGTTACCGCCGTCGTGGTTCCAGAAGATGTGCCGCCCGCTCAGGAGTTCGCGAAGGTTGGTACCCGCAACGCCATGGTGATCTCGACCGTGAGTTGCGTTGTCATTCGCGGCGATGACGGTTTTCGGGTTGCCCTCGGGTCGGTTGCGACGACGCCGATGCGTGCCACCCAGGCCGAAGAGATGATCAACGCAGAGTCAACGATTTCCGACTCCGTTCTCGATGAGTTCGCGCGCATCGTCTCAGCGGAGGTTCGACCGATTACCGACCATCGATCGACGGAGAGCTATCGAAGACACGCCTCCGGAGTGCTCGCCAGACGGCTCGTAGAGCGGAGCCTCCGATGAACGTCGCGATCACGATCAACGGTGATGAGCGGAGTCTCGACGTCAGAGGACACGAGAGTCTGCTCAACGTCCTCCGGAATGATCTTGATCTTCCCGGGACGAAGGATGCCTGTGAACAAGGCGAGTGCGGGTCCTGTACGGTCATCTTCGACGGTGAGTCGGTCTGTTCGTGCCTCGTCATGGCAGCAGACGCCGATGGGTCGTCCGTGACCACCGTGGAGGGGCTCTCGTCAGACGGCGAACTTCATCCCGTTCAGGAGGCGATGTTGGCCGAGGGCGCCGTCCAATGCGGCTTCTGCACCCCCGGATTCGTAGTCGCAGGTTCTCATCTTCTCGAAACGAATCCTCACCCGACCGAACCCGAGATCAGAGAGGCTCTTTCGGGGAACATCTGTCGATGCACCGGCTACGGATCGATTCTTCGTGCATTCGAAACGGTGACCGGGGAGGAGTCATGACGACACGCATCGCACCCGGGGTCAGAGGCGGTATCGGAACCAGCGTGCTTCGACCCGACGGTGAGCCGAAGGTGACCGGAAACTTCGCCTACGCATCGGACCTTTCGTCGGAGGGCATGCTGTGGGGCGCCACCCTGCGCAGCCCCCATGCTCACGCTCGACTCCTGAAGATCGATATCGCTCCGGCGGTCGCAATCGACGGTGTTCGCGCTGTCCTGACTCAGGACGACGTTCCGGGAGAGCCGCTCTTCGGACAAGAAGAACAGGATCAGCCGGTGTTCTGCGACGGCGTCTCCCGCTACTGGGGGGAACCGGTCGCGGTTGTGGCCGCCGACGACGAGGAGACGGCCAGGCGTGCCGCCGCCGCGATCGTGGTGGAGTGGGAACCACTGGCACCTATCGTCGATCCAGACCAGGCAGCCGAGGAGGGCTCCACCTTCCGAGATCTGAGCGTCCGTCGTGGCGACGAGACCACCGAGGGGTCGGTGGTTATCGAAGGTTTCTACGAGACGGCGACACAGGATCAGGCACCGCTCGGCCCGGAGGCCGGCCTGGCGATCCCCGACGGTGTCGGAGGTCTTGACTTGTACGTCACAAGCCAGTGGATTCACGTCGACCACCGACAGATCATCACCTGTCTCGCCATGGAAGCGGATCAGATCCGCTGCCATCCCGCTGGAATCGGTGGGGCATTCGGATCGCGCGAGGACATCTCTCTCCACATCCACGTCGCCATGCTCTCGCTCGCTACCGGCCGTCCCGTGAAGATGGTGTACGACCGGTCGGAGTCGTTCGTCGGTCACGTGAAGCGGCACCCATCACGCATGTGGTATCGCCACGAAGCCGATGAGGAAGGGAATCTGGTCAAGGTCACGGCCCGACTCATCCTCGACGGCGGGGCGTACGCTCACACGAGTCGGGCGGTTGTCGCCAACGCCGCCTACTTCGCGGTCGGGCCGTACAACTGTGACAACGTGATCGTCGACGCGTCGGCCGTGAGAACGAACAATCCGCCGTGCGGAGCGATGCGCGGTTTCGGAGCCGTGCAGACATGCTTCGGTTCGGAGATGCAGATGGACCGCCTTGCTGACGCGCTCGACATGGATCCCCTCGATCTTCGTCGACGCAACGCGCTTGCAGCAGGCGACCCGCTCGCGACGTCGGGACAGATCATCGACGGTTCTCTGCCGACGCTCGCCGTTATCGACGAACTCGAAGCGATGCCGCTTCCCGATGCCTTGATCGAGGATGACCCGAGGCTGCTGCCGGGAGGGACCGGGCTGACGACACCGGCATCTTCGGTCGTGCGGGGCGTTGGCTATGCCGTCAATATCAAGAACCTCGCGTTCTCCGAAGGCTTCGACGACTTCTCGGAGGCCCGTGCGGTGATGACCACGGTCGGGGTCGAGATCCACACGGCCGCTATGGAGGTGGGTCAGGGTCTCGTCACGGTCTGCCAGCAGATCGCGCGGACCATCCTCGGCACCGATCGGGTTGTCGTGGTTTGGGACGACACATCGCAGATCGGCTCCGCAGGTTCCACGTCGGCCTCCCGGCAAACGCAGATGACCGGTGGGGCGGTCTATGCCGCGTCGGCTGGACTCCGCGACAAGATCCTTGAGTCGTTCGGCGGGGATGAACTCCACGAGGATGGTGTCTACTTGCACGGCGAAATGGTCGCCACGATCGGTCAGGTCTGTGCGGACGGACCCGTCGAGAACCAGGTGCAGTTCCGTCATCCCGAGACCTTTCCTCCCGACGAGAACGGACTGGGTGACATCCACGCCGGATTCGTTGTCTCGGCGCATCGGGCCGTCGTCGATGTCGACCCGGAGCTGGGTCTGGTGCGAGTCGTCCAGGTCGATACGGTTCAGGACGTCGGCAAGGCACTCAACCCACAGGCGATCGTCGGCCAGTTGGAGGGCGGCACGCTGCAAGGCGTTGGCCTTGCCGTGATGGAGCAGCTCGTCGTTGACCAGGGAGTCATCAAGAATCCCACGTTCACCGACTATCTGATTCCGACGTTCGTAGATGCACCGGCAGTGGGGACGCGGATCATCGAGGAGGGTGATCACTTCGGCCCCTTCGGGGCGAAGGGAATCGGAGAGTCTCCGACGATCAGCTCCACGCCTGCGGTCATCGCTGCGATTCGAGCTGCGACGGGGAGAGACCTGACCAGGGTCCCCGTGCAGCCTGAGGACATCGTGGGGATCTGAGGGATGACCAGGGTCACAGGGATCGTCCTTGCCGCGGGGGCCTCCGAACGCATGGGGGAGCCGAAACTCCTCCTGCCCTACCGGGGCGCAACCGTGCTCGACGCGACCGTCCAAGCGATGGCAGCGAGTGCTGTCGGCCGGGTGATCATCGTGACGGGAGCAGGCGCCGACGAAGTTGAGGCTTCCCTTGACACCCGGTTCTCTTCCCCCCTCTCAGGGGGGGAAGAAGAGCGGGAACGTTGCGAGGTGACTCCGCCGGTTGTCGTCGTTCGGAATCCGGATTACCGCCGCGGCAATATGTCGTCGTTGTTGACGGGGACCGGTGGAGATCAGGGGGCAGAGGCTTTTGTGGTTGTGCCGGGAGACATGCCGACCATCCGTACGGGTGTGATCGACCTGATGGTCGATCTCTGGGACAAAGAGAGACCGTGGGCGGCAGCAGCCGAGTACGCGAACCGGGTTGCCCACCCGTTCCTGCTCTCACGAGAGGCCGCCGAGTCCGCAGCAGAGATGAGTGGGGAGAAGGTGCTCGGCCGGATCCTCATCGATGGTGCGAACGACCGGGTCGTGCGGTTCAAGGTCCCGCACGACGCACCTCGCGATGTCAACACCCCAGAGGACTACGAGGCGCTCGTTCGACGCCCCGAATGATCGAACCTTGCCGACATGACACAGCGGCGGCATGGTTCGATCGTCCGCGGGCTTCCGAGCGAGGTTGTGCTCGAACCTGGTGAGGATCCGGTCCCACTCCGCTCGGCCGCGAGTCGCCGAGTCTTTGGCTCTTCACGCCACGGAACCCGCCATTGGCCGAGGAAGTAGGCTATCGAGAGTGGAAGAGACAATCGTAAACAGCCGGGTGCACACCGCCAACGGGCGAGTCAGGTGAGGAGTTGAAGTGACGATGAATCCAGAGTTTGGGCCGCGCAGGGCGACGTGGGTAGAAGTATCGGAACCGGCTGAGGGGCTGACTGATGACCTGGCGGTGTTGAAGCGCTTCGATGACGTGTATCGAGGCCTGTGCGCCGTTCTCTTCAACTACGCACAGTCGGGCCATCCCGGCGGTTCGGTGTCGTCGGGGCACATCGTGGCGGGGTTGCTGTTCGACGGCATGGACTACGACGTCGGCGATCCCAACCGAACGGACCAGGATCTGGTCTCGTACTCCGCTGGTCACAAGGCACTCGGCCTGTATGCGATGTTGGCGCTCCGCGATGAGATCACACGCATCGCTCGGCCCGAACTGCTTCCCGACGAGGTGAACCTGCGGTTGCGCTTCGAGGATCTGCTCGGATTCCGGCGCAACGTGACTCGGCAGACTCCCCTCTTCCGGCGTTTCGGATCGAAAGCGCTCGATGGGCACCCGACGCCGGCCACACCGTTCGTGAAGCTGTCGACCGGCGCGTCGGGAATCGGCGTTGGGTCGTCGTTGGGACTGGCCGTTGCGGCTGCCGACACCTACGGCGATGACGCGCCCTGGGTACATTTGATCGAAGGCGAGGGGGGACTGACACCGGGACGCGTGGTGGAGGCCGCTGCCTTCGCAGGTACGTCCGGCCTGTCCAACGCCGTGATGCACGTCGACTGGAATCAGTCATCGATCGATTCGGACGCCGTGACCCGCGAGGGTGACCGGCCCGGTGACTACGTGCAGTGGGATCCGAAGGAGTTGTTCTACCTCCATGACTGGAACGTGATCTCCGTCCCGGACGGCTTCGACTTCGGGTTGGTGCTCACCGCTCAGCGGATGGCAGCCGGGATGGACAACGGTCAGCCCACCGCGATCGTGTACCGCACGACGAAGGGCTGGAAGTACGGGATCGAGGGGAAGAAGTCGCACGGTGGCGGTCACGCGATGTGCAGCGAAGAGTTCTTCGAGACCCAGAGGCCCGTATTCGGTGACGACGTGGATTCCTGGGAGAGGCCCGATCCGTCAGATCCGGTGGCCGTTGAGGCGGCACAGTGGGCGGCGCTGGAGCGCTATCGGGCACTGCTGGAGTCGGACGACCTGACGGCCGTAATCGCCGGTCGTATCGCCGGAGCGAAGGACCGTCTCGACACTCGGGGCCGGGAGTTCCGAGATGGGGTTCCTGACGTAGAGGGGCTGTTCACCGCCGCGGATCCGGCGACGGTTCCTGAAGCCCTCGCCCTCGAGTCGGGTGACAAGCTTGCGCTCAGGCAGGCGCTGGGCCGTGCTCTGGGGTATCTGAACGAGGAGTCCGGCGGTGCGATCCTGATCGGCGCCGCGGATCTGTTGGGGTCGACGGCGATTTCTGACGTGGCAGCAGGGTTCCCTGCAGGCTTCTACCACAGAGCATCCAATCCGGGGGCCAGATCGTTGTCGGTCGGAGGTATCTGTGAGGATGGTCTGTCATCGGTGCTCTCCGGAGCATCAGCATTCGGCACCCACGTGGGGGCCGTAGCGTCGTATGCCGCGTTCCTCGCTCCGCTTGGACACATCCCGTCTCGGCTGCATGCCATTGGAAACCAGGCGCGTCAGGAGACGGAGCCCGGTCCCTACCGGCCGTTCATGCTCGTGTGTGCCCATGCGGGGGTGAAGACCGGCGAGGATGGCCCGACCCACGCCGATCCCCAGGCGCTGCAAGTGCTTCAGGAGAACTTCGCTCCCGATACCGGCGTCACGTTGACGCCGTGGGAGCCCGCAGAGATGTGGCCGCTCGTTGCGGCTGGGTTCCGGGCCCGTCCGGCCTTGATCGCACCGTTCGTCACCCGTCCGGGTGAGACCGTTCCTGATCGCGCCGCTCTCGGGCTGGCGCCCGCTGCCATGGCGGCGCAGGGGCTCTACAAGCTGCGCGGTGCTGCCGGCAGCCCTGATGGCACGATCGTGTTGCAGGGCTCCGCAGTGACCTATGCCTTCGTGGACGAGACCCTGCCGCTGCTGGAGGCGGAGGGGATCGACCTCGACGTCTATCTGGTCACGTCTGCCGAACTGTTCGGCAGGCTCTCAGTGGATGAGCAACGGGCGATCTTTCCTGAGGCGGCGGCCAAGCTGGCGATGGGTATCACGGGGTTCACGTTGCCGACCATGTATCGGTGGATTCGTAGCGATCTGGGACGCGCCCACACCATGTATCCCTTCCAGAAGGGCCACTATCTGAGTTCAGGTGTCGGCGACATGGTCGTCCACGAAGCCGGTCTCGACGGAGAAGGTCAGATGGGCCGCATCAAGGCCTACGTAGAAGCCTTGAAGAAGTAGATCAGTGGACCAGCGAAGGGGCCGGTCCGCGAGGACCGGCCCCTTCGCCTATGTATTACGTTGTATGTATTGCGTACTACGCAGCACGAAGCGCTGCCCCTATGCCTCCGCCCAGTCCTTGAACAGGGCGAGGCCTTCTTGGGCGTCGGGGACGTTGATGCCGGAGTAGGCGAAGCGGATGTACTTGTTCGGCTCACCTTCGAGCTCACGACCGAAGTGGATCCGTGACGTGAACGACATGCCGGTTGCGTGGAGCGCTGCGCGACGGAACTCCTCGTAGTCGTTCATACCCTTGCGAGCCATCAAATCCGTGACGTTCGGGAACAAGTAGAACGTGGCGTTCGGGGTAAAGGTGTGGATCCCGTCTATGGCGTTCAGGCCTGCGGCGGTTGCATCCCTGCGGGCTTGGAGTTCGGCCAGGATCGCCTGGGGCTCGCTCTGATCGCCCTGAAGGCCGGCGAGGGCACCGTACTGAATGAAGTGGTTCGAGCAGGATTCGTCGTTCACGTTGATCTTGGCGATCACGTCGATGATCTCCTTTGGGCCGATGCTCGCGCCCAGACGCCAGCCGGTCATCGCGAACTTCTTGGAGAACGTATAGAGGACGACGGTGCGCTCCGCCATTCCGGGCTGTTCGACGAACGACGTGCTCTTCCCCGAGTAGCGCATGTCGAAGTAGGCCTCGTCGGCGAGCACGTACAGGTTGTGCTTGCGGACCAGTTCGGCGAGCCTCTCGTGTTCTTCGATCGAACACTCGGCACCCATCGGGTTCTGCAGGTCGTTGAGGATGAGCAGACGGGTCTTGTCTGTGATGCCGCGTTCGATCGAGTCAAAGTCGAACTCGAAATTCTCGGTGCCTTCGACGTACCCGTACGGGACCGCTACCCCGCCGTTGAACTCGATCTGGGATTCGTAGATCGGGTAGCCAGGGTTGGGATAGAGGACCTCGTCGCCGGGGTTCATGAGAGTCAGGATGAACTTGCCGATTGTCGGCTTTCCCCCGGGCTGCATGGCTACGTTCTCGGCCGTGTAGCCCGTGTTGTGGGATGCTGCGACGTCGGCGGCGAGGGCTTCGCGCAGCTGTGGGATTCCTGCATTCGGGCAGTAGCCGGTCTTCCCGTCGGCAATCGCCTTTGTGGCGCCTTCGACCACGGTCGAGGGTGTCGGGAGGTTGATGTCTCCAAGGTGGAACGGGTAGACCCGGTTCCCCTCTGCCGCGAATGCGGCGGCCTCGCCCGACACCGCGAATGCGGTCTCGGTTCCGAGGTTGGCGATCCGGTTGGCGATGCGCATGGTCGGTGACTCCTTGTCAGTAGAGATTCAAATCGGCGGTCCGGTCTTCGATTCGTCGGCACTTCGGATCGTCGTACGAGTCTCCCATGTGCTCAACAGCTTCGTCTGCGCTGAGCACATCGGAGACTCCCACGTTTCGATCCTACAAGCGGCGAGTGTTCAGTCTTCGTTCAAGACCTCGCGGGTCCTGGCGAGCATGTCGCTCGGGTCCACGAAATTCACACAATCCGGAATTTCGTCGAAGAGCGCTCTCGCCTTCTCGTGGAGATCGGCACGGACCTCGAGAAGGAGCGGGATCTCGAACGTGCGGCAGACATGGAAGATGTCCTGGTACGTGACTCCTCCCGGCTGCACACTGTCTGCCGGGGCGAAGATCTTGTGGACGTAGCCGATCAGGACGTCGACCCGGTTCTCCTTGTTGATGATCCGAACGTTCATCCCGTGGTTGTCGAATCCGTTCGAGATCGGCACCGTGTCGTATTCGTCACAGACCAGGCCGGTCAACAATGTCGAATCGGTTCCTGCGAAGTAGCCGATGACTTTTCTTCTCATGGTCAAATCTCCTTACACCACGCCCTGGTCGAGCATCGCATCTGCAACCTTACGGAAGCCCGCGATGTTCGCTCCGACGACGTAGTTGTCCGGTACGCCATATTCCTCGGCGGTCTCGCGACAGTTGCGGTGGATCTCGGTCATGATACCGAGCAGTCTCGCGTCGACCTCTTCGCGGGCCCATGACGTGAACCCGGCGTTCTGGGCCATCTCGAGACCGCTGGTCGCGACACCACCCGCGTTCACAGCCTTGCCGGGACCGAACAGCACGCTGCTATCGATGAGGAACTGGGTGGCATCGGGTTCCGTCGGCATGTTCGCCCCTTCAGCGACAATCCGCACGCCGTGCGCCACGAGTTGCTTTGCATCCTCGAGGTCCAGTTCGTTCTGCGTCGCGCACGGGAGTGCCACGTCGGCACCTTCAACTGCCCACGGCCGTTCTCCTGCGTAGTATTGGACGCCGAAGTTGTCCGCATACTCGCTGATCCGGCCACGCTTGACGTTCTTCAGATCCATCACCCAGGCAAGCTTCTCGGCATCGATTCCGTCCGGGTCATAGATATACCCGCCTGAGTCCGACAACGTCACAGCCGTGCCGCCGAGTCGATTCACGTTCTCGACCGCGTATTGAGCGACGTTTCCCGAACCGGAGATGAGGATCTTCTTGCCGTTGATGCTGTCGCTCTTTGCGCGGAACATCTCCTCGGTGAAGTAGACCGTTCCGTAGCCCGTGGACTCGGGCCGGATGAGGCTTCCACCCCATGCCGCGCCTTTGCCGGTGAGAATGCCGGAGAACTCATTGGCGAGCTTCTTGTACTGGCCAAACATGTAGCCGATCTCACGACCACCCACGCCGACATCCCCGGCAGGGATGTCCGTGCGAAGGCCGATGTGCCGGAAGAGTTCGCTCATGAACGCCTGTGTGAAGCGCATGACCTCCCCGTCACTCTTGCCCTTCGGGTCGAAGTCGGAGCCGCCCTTGCCGCCGCCGAGCGGCAGCGTCGTCAGAGCGTTCTTGAAGGTCTGCTCGAACGCGAGGAACTTGAGGATTCCGAGGTTGACCGTCGGATGAAAGCGGAGTCCGCCCTTGTACGGGCCGATCGCGCTGTTCATCTCGACTCGGTACCCGCGGTTGGCCTGCACCGCCCCTGCGTCATCGACCCACGGGACCCGGAAGATGATGATCCTCTCGGCCTCCACCATCCGCTCGAGAATGCTTGCGTCCATGTACTTCGGTTCCCGTTCGAAGACCGGCCAGACTGACTCGACGACCTCTTGCACCGCCTGGTGGAACTCAAACTGGGCGGGGCTCTTGTTTACGACATGATCCATGAACTCCGACACTGCTTGCTGCTGCACCGCTTGCATCCTTTCGTGGTGCGACCCAACGGACCAACAATAGCGATCACATCGTGAGCGCCATCACCGCCTTCTGCACGTGGAGCCGGTTCTCGGCCTGATCGAACACGCGGCTCCAACGACCGTCGATGACGGAGTCGGTGACCTCGATATTCCGGTCGGCCGGGAGCGGGTGCATGTAGATGGCGTCCTCATCGGCCATCTCCATACGCCGTGGATCGACGATCCAGTCCTTGTAGCTCTCGGAGATCTTCGCCGACTCCTCGTGGTCGGACGTCGTGACCATGGAGCCCCACGATTTGGCGTAGACGACGTCTGCGCCGACCATTCCTTCGTCGAAGTCTTCGAGGATCTCGAACGATCCGTGGGACTTCTTGGCGTTCTCCTGGGCCTGAGCCACGATCTCGGGCATGAGCTTGAACTCCGGTGGTCGCGTGAGACGCACGTTGGCTCCAAAGCGGGTCATCAGCAGAATCTCGCTCTGTGCGACCGAGATGGGCTTCTGATAGCTCGATGCATAGGCGTACGACACGTTGATCGTGAGCTTGCGGGGGTCGCCCTTCTGCTCGATGACCGTGAGGAGGTCGGCGAGTGCCTGGAACGGGTGGTACTGGTCGCACTGCATGTTGAGGACGGGGACGCGACTGGCATCAGCAACGGCGCGGATGTACTGGTTGCCGATACCCCAGTCGACCTGGCGGATAGCGATGCCGTCGTCGTACCGGCCGAGGATGTCGCCGATCTCCTTCCACGTGTCGCCGTGGCCGATCTGGGTTGCAGTGGAGTCGAGGAACATGGCGTGTCCACCGAGCTGGGCCATACCGGCCTCGAAGCTCGCACGGGTACGCGTGCTCGAGAAGAAGAACAACATCGCGAGGACCTTGTCGTCCAATAGCGGATGCAGCTCACCGAGGGCCCGGCGGCGCTTCAGGTCGAGGGCGATGTCGATCACCGTATCGAGTTCGTCCTTGGTCCATTCCTGGGTCGTGATCATGTCGCGACCGTGCAGATGGGTTTGCATCAACTGCTCCTTTGCAGCTCGTGGATCTGTTCGTGCGGGCTCATGTCCCGCTCCTTCTTCGAATGAGCCGGAACCTGAGGAGATCGTCGCGAAAGTACGACGTCGCTCTCACGATCGGCTCGTTGTTCTGGTCGAAACCGATCTCGTTGAACGAGATGGCCAGCGTACCGGTTTCAACTCCGAGCTTCGCCGCCAGGTCGGCGTCAAGAGACACGGGGATGATCTCTGAGAGGTAGTAGCCGAGCGTGCGGTCACAGTGGTCTTCGAGGAACTCGTAGACCGGGGTCGCTTCGTCCTTTTCGTATTCGGCGTCGTGGACGATTCTGGTTGGGATCTGGTTGACGGTCAGCATCACCGGTTCGTCGTCTTCGAGGAAGAGCTTCTCGATGATGAGGACGGGGGTGTTCGGATCGAGGGAGAGGATCCGTGTCGTGTCATCGTCGGCGGGGCGGGCATGGCTCGACAGGACACGAACCGATGGGGCGTAGCCGTGGTCCTCGAGCACCTGTTCGTACGACCAGATGTCCTCAAGACGGGACTTGATCTGCAGCCCGGGTTCGTTGACGAACGTGCCGGCGCCTTGCCTGCGGTAGATCGCGCCTTCGTTCTCAAGGCGGGTGAGCGCGTCTCGCACCGTCGTACGGCTGACACCGAGATCGGTTGCCAACTCTGTCTCCGGCGGGATACGACCGTCATCGAACTCGTCGTTGACGATGCGTTCCTTGATGTTCGTCTTCACCTGGTCGGTGAGCGATGGGTTGCGTGTGATCATTCCGAGTACTCTGGCTGGCGTACGGTCATCATATCGTACTATGGTATGACCAATCCAACAAGCCAGCCCGAAGGAGGGCACACATGCGTAGCTTCGCCGGACGCGACATCCTTTCACTCAAGGACTTCGAGAGGAACGAGTTCTTCCACCTCTTCGAGATCGCCGATCGTCTCGAGCCGATCGCCCGGGAACGCCGGAACACCGATCTCCTCGCACACAAGACGATGGTCACCGCGTTCTATCAGCCGTCTACCCGTACCCGTCTCGCTCACGAGGCCGCGATGCACCGCCTTGGTGGCCACGTGACCGGATTCTCCGATGCCAAGATGACACGTGCCGGCGACTTCTATCAGGAGTCGATCAAGGACACCGTCCACATGTTGGAGTACTACGGCGACGTCATCGTGATGCGTCACTTCGACCAGGGCGCACCGCATGAGGCCGCCAAGTGGTCTTCAGTCCCCGTCATCAACGGTGGCGACGGCTGGGGTGAGCACCCGACCCAGATCCTCACCGACCTCTACACGATTACCAAGGAGATGGGATCGGTCGACGGCAAGTCGATCCTCGCGGTCGGTGACCATCGCATGCGCACCATGCACTCGCTTGGATACGCCCTGTCGCAGTTCGACGCCGAGATGATCATCCTGGCCCCCGAAGAGATGTCGCCGCTCCCCGAGTTCCTCGCAGAGCTCGACGAGAAGGGCACGAACTACCGCATCATCGACCACATTGATGAAGCCATCGAGGTCGCAGACGTCATCTACATGGAGCCGGTTGTCCAGCCCGACTACACACAGGCCCGACAGGAGAAGCAGGAGGTGTACGGACGCACCGCGGCCAACTACCAGGTGACCTCAGAGGTCATGAAGAAGGCCAAGGGCAGCTCCGTCATCCTCCACTCGCTCCCTCGGCGCGACGAGCTCCTTCCCGAGGTCGACGACTCCCGGCACGCCCGCTACTGGCAAGAGGCGTACAACGGCGTTGTCATGCGCATGGCCCTCCTGTCTTCGGTCCTCGGAGTGTGGGAGTGATGCCAAGGCTCGTTATTGCCATCGGCGGCAATTCGCTGATCCCCGACGGAGACCATCAGTCTGTTCAGGACCAGTACGGAGCGGCGGCCGAGACCGACGACCACATTGCTGCTCTCGTCGAGCAGGGGTGGGATGTTGCGATTTCGCACGGGAATGGACCCCAGGTGGGGTTCATTCTCCGTCGATCCGAACTCGCGAGCAGTGAGCTTCACGAGATCCCACTCGACTACTGCGGGGCCGACACGCAGGGTGCGATCGGGTACATGCTTCAACAGAACCTGGTCAACGACTTTCGTCAGCGCGGCATCGACAAGAGCGTCGCAACGGTCGTCACACAGGTTGAAGTGGACGCCAACGACCCGGCGTTCCAGAACGCGGCCAAGCCGATCGGTTCGTTCATGGGTGAGGAAGAGGCGATGCGTCGCCGCGACGAAGAAGGCTGGGACGTCCTTGAGGACGCCGGTCGCGGCTGGCGCCGCGTGGTTGCCTCGCCGCAGCCAAAACGGATCATCGAGCTCGACGTGATCAAGGGCCTGCTCGACGCCGGCGTCGTCACCATCGCCGTCGGCGGCGGTGGTATTCCGGTCGTTGAGAATGACAAGGGTGATCTCGAAGGGATCGCCGCCGTCATCGACAAGGACCTGGCATCCGCGCTTCTGGCGGTCCAGGTCGACGCAGACCTGCTCTTGATCTCCACGGCGGTGGAACAGGTCGCCCTCAACTTCGGTACGCCGGAGCAGCGATGGGTCGACCAGTTCACGCTCGCCGAGGTCAAGCAGTATCTCGAAGAGGGCGGACACTTCGCCGAAGGCTCGATGGCCCCGAAGATGCGGGCCGTCGTCCAGTTCCTGGAGGCCGGAGGCAAGGAAGCCCTCATCACGAACCCTGAGAACCTCGAACGAGCCATGGCCGGTGAGACCGGCACCAGGATCGTTCGATGACCTACGTTGTCGGGCTCACCTGTGTGATCTGCGACAAGACGTACCCGGCGGACTTCGCCGGGTACGTCTGTCCGGATCACGGCAACGAGGGAATCCTCGATGTCCGATACGACTACGAACGGATCGGCGAGACCTTCACCAAGGAGAGTCTCGCTGCGAATCCGGACCGCACCATGTGGCGATACAAGCCGCTGCTACCGGTGGACGAAGACGCGGTCGTTCCCCCGCTCACCGTCGGCGGAACGCCGATGTACGACGCAGTGCCACTTGCCACCGAACTCGGACTCGCCAAAGTGTGGGTCAAGGACGAGGGCCGTGAGCCAACAGCGTCGCTCAAGGATCGGGCGTCGGCGATGGCCGTCGTAAAAGCCCAGGAGCGGGGCGCAGAAGTCGTCACGACCGCATCGACCGGGAACGCCGCAGCGGCGCTCTCAGGCATCTCCGCCAGTGTCGGACAACGCAACGTGATCTTCGTCCCTGCGTCCGCCCCGGAGGCCAAGATCGCCCAGTTGCTCGCCTATGGATCGACCGTCGCCCTCGTCAACGGGACATACGGCGACGCGTTCGACCTGTGCATGGAAGCATCGGCCGAGTACGGCTGGTACAACCGGAACACCGGGTACAACCCGTTCATGACCGAAGGGAAGAAGACCGCCGGTCTCGAGATCCTCGAAGACCTCGGATGGAACGCTCCCGATGCCATCTTCGTAAGCGTCGGCGACGGCTCCATCATCGGTGGTGTCCACAAGGGATTGAAGGACGCACTCGCTCTCGGATGGATCGACCGGATGCCTCGCATTTTCGGGATCCAGTCCGCGGGGAGCGACTACTTGGTCCAGGCGTTCGAGAACGGTGAGGATGTGCTCACGAAGCCCCCGATCTCTGCAGACACGGTCGCGGATTCGATCAGCGCCGATCTGCCCCGTGACCGGATCAAGGCGATGGCGGCCGTCACCGAGACTGGAGGCGCCTACCTGCGCGTCTCCGACGAGGAGATACTCGCCGCCATTCCGACCCTGGCCCGTGGCTCGGGCGTCTTTGCCGAACCGGCTGGGGCGACCCCGTACGCCGGGTTGGTTTCAGCCGTCGAACGCGGCCTGGTCGGAGCGGACGACACCGTCGTCATCCTGGCGACCGGAAGCGGCCTCAAAGACGTCGCATCGGCTCTGAAGGCCGTCGCGGCCGTCGGAACCACCCCGATGCGAATCGACCCCAACCTGGATTCGCTCCGGCAAGCACTCAACAACTGAAAGGACCACCGGTCATGATCGACCTCACCGTCAACGAATCTGTTCTCGCGTCCGCCGTTCAGCAGGCGAAGGAGCGGAACTTCAAGATCCCAACCTTCAAGCAAATGCGGGATCCGAGCCTGATCCCCGACGACGTCAAAGAGCGCCTCGCAGACGCCGGCCTGTGGGATCTCGATCCCATCAACCTCTATCGCATCACCTGGCACAACGAACCGAAAGTCTCAGGCGGCGGCTTCGGTGGAGTCAACCACTTCGAGGTTCCGTCCGAGATCAGCGGAGTCGACGCCCGCATCGTGATGATGGAGGGCAAGTGGTTCCCGACCGGCGCCCACAAGGTCGGCGCTGCCTTCGGCTGCCTCGTCCCGCGCCTCGTCACCGGTCAGTTCGACCCGGCCACGCAGAAGGCCGTCTGGCCATCGACCGGCAACTACTGCCGCGGCGGTGCATACGACTCCAACCTGCTGGCCTGCGAATCGATCGCGATTCTGCCTGAGGGCATGAGCGCTGAGCGGTTCCACTGGCTCGAGAGCGTGGCAGGCGAGATCATCCGGACACCAGGGACCGAGTCCAACGTCAAGGAGATCTTCGACAAGTGCAACGAGCTGCGGACGAGTGGTCAGGATCTTGTCATCTTCAACCAGTTCGACGAGTTCGGGAACTACCTCTGGCATTACAGCATCACGGGGCCAGCCATGGTTGAGGTTCTCAACGAGGTGATGGGCGAGAACGACCGGTTCGCCGGCGTGACGCTCACCACGGGTTCTGCCGGGACGATCGCTTGTGGCGACTACCTGAAGCAGGTGTTCCCGCACTCGAAGATCGCAGCAGGTGAAGCAACCGAGTGCCCGACGATGGTCTACAACGGTTTCGGTGAGCATCGGATCGAGGGGATCGGCGACAAGCACATCCCGTGGATCCACAACGTGCGCAACACCGATATGGCGATGGCGATCGATGACGAGTCGACCATCAGCTTGATCCGTCTCTTCAACGAGCCGGCCGGCCTCGAGTACCTAGCCAGCCAGGGTGTGCCTGCGGACTTCATCGCGAAGCTGCCGCTCCTCGGTATCTCCGGCGTGGCGAACATGCTGATGGCGATCAAGTTCGCCAAGTGGTACGAGCTCACAGGAGAAGACGTCGTGATGACCCTCGGGACCGATTCGATGGAGATGTACGAGTCACGGTTGGCAGAACTCAACGAAGAGCGCGGCGAGTTCACACTCCTCGATGCCGCCGGTGCGTATCACCAGCACCTGATGGGTCAGTCATTGGCCAACGTCCAGGAGCTCGACTACTACCAGCGGAAGCGCATCCACAACCTGAAGTACTACACGTGGGTTGAGCAGCAGGGCAAGACCTACGAAGAGATCCAGGCCCAGTGGTACGACCCTGAGTACTGGACGAACATCCAGAAGATGGCCGACCCGATCGACGAACTGATCGAAGCGTTCAATGAGCGCGTCGATGCGAGCTAACTGACAGCAAACAGCTATCACCGAACAGCCAGGCCCACCACGGACGGGGGTCTGGCTGTTCGGTGTCGTCCGTTGATCTCGGCTGCCTGCATGGCGACTCCTTCGCTCGAACGATTCCCACGATTCCCGCTGCCGAGCGAATGTACGACCACAGGATCGCGCCCATCGGCCGGAATTCGCTTCCAAAACCGCAATCGTGTGCCACAATCGTTGGCACCAGAGAAGGGAGGTGGTCCACTTTGACTGAATGTTCGCACAGGACCCTGGAGGTGGCCGAGCGTTAACGGCCGCACCGTATGAAAGGAGTGGCTGTTCCTCGCGAGAGGCAGGTAGCGACTCCAACTCGGACCACCGATTCCCGGAGACCCGTGGGCTGGTCCTCCCACGGCGGCGAATATCTCGCCGAAGCGTCTCCGGGTTTCACCATGTCTGGAGCGAGATGCGTGGTGTGTTCCGATGGGTGGAACAGATCGGTGATCGGAGTGGAGTCATCCTCACCGACAGGGCCACGCCACCATCGAGTACATGAAGAACCTGTAGGGTCGGCGCTATGGAATGGACTACCTACCTCGAGCACATCCGGGCCGACGCCGCCCGACTCTCTGCTGCCGCCAGCCGCGGTCTCGATGCCGCGGTTCCGTGTTGTGAAGGTTGGACTGTCCGCACCGTGGTCGAGCACGTCGGCGACATCTACATCGAGAAGGCCGCGATCGTCGACGAGCGGTGGACCGAGCGACAAGATCGAAGACTCGGCATGCCAGGCGAACCCGTCACTGGGTGGTTCGACGAGGCCGCAGCTCGCGTTCTGGACGTCCTTTCTGGTCACGACCCGGCCGAGACGGTGTGGACCTGGTTCGATCCTGATCAGACCGTCGGTTTCTGGTACCGGAGACTCGCGCACGAGACGCTGATCCATCGCATTGACGCCGAACAGGCGCATGGCTGTGAGTCGACGATCGACGAAGCGCTCGCAGCCGACGGTGTCGACGAAGCACTCAATGTCTACATCGCCGGTGCTCCTGATTGGGGGAGCATCGCCCTCGAAGACAGGAGCGCAAGACTGAGCGTGCCCGGGCGATCCTGGACGGTGAGGATGGGGGAATTCTCCGGTACGTCGCCGCTCACGGGGAACAACTACTCGGATCTCTCGGCCCTTGAGCTCGTCGAGGGCGAGGCATCGTCACATGTCGAGATCTCCGGGACGGCTCCGGACATGGATCGATGGCTCTGGGGGAGAGGGAGTCTCGACGATCTCATCGTGGAGGGCGATCGGTCTATTGCAGAAGGCGTGCGCACTGTTGCCGAGGAGGCCACGCAGTGACGACACCGCTGATCGGATCGGAGATCGGGCAACTCCGAACCGTGATGGTCCACCGGCCGGGCATCGAGATCGCCCGCATCACGCCTGAGAACAAAGAAGCCCTGCTCTTCGACGATCTCCTGTGGCTCGAGCGTGCCCAGGAAGAGCATGACGCCTTCACCGACATGCTCCGTTCTCGCGGATCCGAGGTCCTGCTCTTCGAGAACCTGCTGAGCGATGTTCTCGAGGATGAGTTCGTGTGCAGTTCGCTCGTCGACTCTGTTTTCAACCCGGCACGGGTCGGGCCGCGGGTCGCGGACACGATGCGAGTGGCGCTGAGAGATCGTCCCGTGGAACAGATCCGTGACATCCTGATCGGTGGGCTCCTCGAATCGGAGCTTGAGGAATGGGGCGTGGACCACCTCTTCGCTGATCTCGTCGCCGATCGGTTCCACTACGTCCTGCGTCCGCTGCCGAACCTTCTGTTCATGAGAGACAACGGTGCTTGGATCGGGAACGGTCTTGTCCGCAGCGTTCTCGCTTCACCGGCACGACAGGCCGAGTCGACGCTGGTACGTGCCGTCTACGACCACCACCCGCTGTTCTCTGGGATCGAAGCTCCCGTGTGGTTCGGCGACGGACCAGACGAACGATTCCCCGCGAGCATCGAAGGCGGCGACGTTCTCGTTCTCTCGGAGACGACGGTAATGATCGGCCTCGGCGAACGGACCTCCCCGGCAGCTGTCGAATTGCTTGCGACGAACCTCTTCGAACGTTCCGTGGTGGAGCGGGTCATCGTTGTGCACCTCCGCAAGGAGCGGGCGGTCATGCATCTTGACACCGTCTTCACGATGGTCGACGAGAACAAGTTCAACGTGTTCCCCGGCATCCTCGGCGGCGTTGATGTACATGTCATTCGCCCGGGCGTGACCCGCCCGCTGGAGATCGAGACGTGCAGCGGTGTTGCATCGGCGCTCGCCGCTGCCCTCGATCGTGACGATTTGGAGTTCATCCCTACCGGCGGCGATGCGATCGGAAGACTCAGGGAGCAGTGGGACGACGGCAACAACACCTTGGCCGTCGCTCCCGGCGTTGTGATCGCCTACCGGCGCAATCAGGAGACCAACCGACGTCTGCGAGACCACGGCATCGAAGTTCTCGAACTCGACGCCTCCGAGCTCGGCCGCGGTAGAGGAGGGAGCCGCTGCATGACTCAGCCGATTCTCAGGGATTCCCTGTCATGAGCGATCTCGTCACCCTCGCCGTGTACCCGACCCGCTCTGATGCTGAGATCGTCAAAGCGCGACTCGTTTCCGATGGGATCGAAGCGATCGTGATCGCTGACGATGAGGGGGGATTGAATCCGGGCTTCTACTCGAGGTACGGGGTGCGGGTCGTTGTGGCATCCGGGGATCTGACGGATGCGCGCGAGTCCGTTGGCGTCGAAGTTATCGGGATCCCGAACGAGGCGATGCAGTTGATGGTGGATCACACCCGGGCATGGGCGCCGAACGAAGCTTGCGGCCTGATCGCCGGGACCGACGACGTGGTGAAGAAGGTCTACCGACTCGTCAATGCCGACCCGGCGCCCGATCGATTCACGCTTGAACCGGAGGAGTACTTCTCCGCCTGGCAGGACGCTTCCGTTCACGGGTGGGAGATCCTCGGGTTGTTCCACTCACACCCGATGGCTCCTCCGATTCCGTCTCCGGCCGATATCGATGGCGAGGGCGACTCGGCATGGTTCAATCTCATCATTGGTGTGGAGGACGGCGGTGTCGCCCTCCGTGCCTATCGATATGTGGACGGCGTGGCGTCTCCCGTCGAAATCGAGCGGCGATGACCGCTCTCATCGTCCTTGGGTCATCGGGAGGGACACCTACCCGCACCAACCCGGGATCGGGCTACCTGCTGGAGACGGAGAGGGTGTCGTTCTGGGTGGACGCGGGAACGGGGACCTTCATGGAACTCGCGAAGCACATCGATCCGGGCACGTTGGATGGAGTCGTCTTGAGTCACACCCACTCCGATCACTGCACCGACATCTTCGGCCTCTACGGATACCTCGCGTTCGGACCATCCGGTTCGATTCCCATCCCCGTACTCGTCCCGCCCGGCGCCTCCGAGCATCTCTCCGCATTCGCTCGTGCCACCGAGGAGCATGTCTTCCATTCGGTGCTCGATCTTGTCGAGGTTGACGCCGGGTCGACGGTGAAGATCGACGACGTGTCGATCCGATTCGGTACGGCGATCCATCCGGTTCCTGCGCTCGTCACCCGCTTCGATACGCCGGGAGGATCCGTCGTGTACTCGGGCGACACCGGTCCTGGATCCGATCTCCTCGATCTGGCATACGACGCCGATCTTCTCCTGTGTGAGGCAACCATGGTCGGTGAACGGAATGCCCAGACCTACCCGTACCATCTCACGGCCTTCGAGGCGGGTCGCGTTGCATCCGAATCCGGCGTCCGGACCCTTGTGGTCACGCACCTCGCTTCGGGAGTCGATCCGGAGCGAGCGCTCGAAGAGGCAGGCGACGGATTCGGCGGCGAGTTGGTACTGGCCATGCCGGGAACACAGATCACGATCGGAGAGCCATCATGAGAGAAGACCGAGCAGTTGACGCGCTGAGACCCGTCCGGATTCGGCGCGGATTCACCGAGATGACGCCGGGATCGGTCCTCATCGAGATGGGGAAGACACAGGTGCTCTGCACCGCAGCATTCGAGGAAGACGTTCCCCGGTGGATGAGAGACAGCGGCAAGGGGTGGGTGACAGCGGAGTACGCCATGCTTCCCGGATCCAGCCCACAACGAGTGCGCCGGAGTGCTATCGAAGGCGGCCGGACCAAGGAGATCCAGCGGCTCATCGGTCGATCGTTGCGTGCTGTGGTCGACATGAAGGCGCTCGGGCCGGTGACGGTTCGTGTCGACTGTGACGTGCTCCAGGCAGACGGCGGAACACGAACGGCCTCCATCACCGGGGCATGGATCGCTCTTGCCGATGCGTTCGATGTGCGGATCGCCGAAGGGAAGATGGATGCTTCTCCGCTGACCGACCACGTTGCGGCGATCTCCGTTGGCATCGTCGGGACCGAGGCGCTCCTGGATCTCCAGTACACCGAGGATGTGTCTGCAGAGGTGGACGCCAACATTGTGATGACCGGCTCGGGCAAGATCATCGAGGTGCAGGGCACCGCCGAGGGAGACCCGTTCGATCGCGATCAGCTCGATCGGATACTCGACCTCGCGGCGAAGGGAATCGGCGAACTCGTCGACGAGCAGCGAAGCGCACGGGCGTGACCGCCGATCCTCTCCGGGTCGTCGTCGCGTCGAAGAACCCGGACAAGATCCGCGAAGTCGAGGCGGTCCTTGCAGCGATGGAGCATCCGTGGGAGATCGTCCGTGGACTCGAGTGGCCCGACGTCGATGAGACCGAAGATACGCTAGAAGGCAATGCTCTCCTCAAGGCCGTGGCCGTCTCCGCAGCCACCGGTCTTGCTTCTCTGGCCGACGACACTGGGCTCGAGGTCGACGCCCTCGACGGGGCTCCCGGCGTTCACAGCGCCCGTTTCGCCGGCCCGGAGGCGTCCTATGAGGCGAACGTCGACCGGTTGCTCGCCGACATGGAGGGCGTTGTGGAACGCAGTGCCCGCTTCCGGACCGCGGTCGCATTCGTGGTTCCAGGGGAAGAGGTTCTGTTCGTGGACGGCATGGTGGAAGGGACGATCACAACCGAGCGACGGGGCGATCGCGGTTTCGGGTACGACCCGGTGTTCGCCGTTGGCGATCGAACGTACGGTGAGATGACGGACGATGAGAAAAACGTGATCTCACACCGGGCGAGGGCGCTCCAGGCCCTAGCCGCCGCTCTCGAGCAGGTCTGAGCGAGGTACGCGACTGGACCGCTCGGAGGAATGGCTGATCGATCGGTGAGCAGCGAGCCCTGCTCGCGCGATTGAGACGGTCGAGATTTCTGGTGCGGGCGAGAGGACTCGAACCTCCACGGGTCTCCCCACCAGGTCCTAAACCTGGCGCGTCTGCCAATTCCGCCACGCCCGCGCGGCATGGTGTATAACGGTTTCTAGGGTAGTGGCCTATCGGGCTGAGACGCTGATTGCAGCCAATCTGCAACCACTTGGCCCATACTGAATCAACGAAGGCGCTAGTGAGATGTGCTCCCCGGCAAGGATGACTGACCGCCCATAGTGATGCTCCTTTGTCAAGGTGCGTGCGTGTTGGGTGGACCGAACCGGGATGGGCCACACCGTGTTGGTGAGCAGGCTCTCGCCGAGTCGTATCCGCCCCAGTGTGGCGGTGCAAGTCTGACCCTCGCCAACCCCGATGCAACCGACGGCCTACCACTCGTCGAAGACGGCGACGTGCAACGACCACCTGGAATCACAGCCGACATGGGCGGATGATGTGGCGCGGTGTGTTGTCTCTGCCCCCGAAAGCCCGGTAGTGCAAGACTCGAAGATATCGTTCACCGAGTGAGCGGATCCACCACCCCCTTCGTCGAGGCGGCGTTCGCGTTTCTGCCGCGGTTCAGGGAGTCTCATTGCTGTTCGGCGATGTGATCACATGAGCCGTCCCACCGTGAGTCGTCCAGATCTTCAGCGTCGCGGTCTTCGTCTTGAGTATGCGACGATCGGGTGGAACGTTGGTGAGGCGGTCCTCACGATCTCGCTGGGGATTGCGGCTGCTTCGCTCGCACTCGTCGGTTTCGGCATGGTCTCCATTGTCGAGGTCTTCGCTTCTGGCGTTGTCGTCTGGCACCTTCTACCCGGTCACGACGTGGATGACACCGGCCGGACCCGACTCGCACTGCGATTGACGGCTGGTGCGTTCGCCGCTCTGTCGGTCGTTCTTGCTGTGGGTGCCGTGCATGATCTGGTTTCGGGGAGAATCGCCGGCGGATCCCCGTGGGGGATCGTGTATCTCGCGGTCACCGCCTTCGTAATGTTCGGACTCGCCGTCCTGAAACGTCGTACGGCCGACGCTCTCGACTCGGCCCCGCTGCGATCCGAGGCAACCATGACGTTTCTCGATGGGATCTTGTCAACAGCGACGCTGGCAGGCCTCGCCCTGAACGCATATGTCGGCTGGTGGTGGGCCGATCCAACCGCAGCACTTCTCGTCGCCCTGGCGGCCGCGAACGAAGCCCGCGAGAACTGGACTGAGGCTTCCGAGTTGACCTGAGCGCTGTCGCCCCGCGGATGTCCCCGCGAGCATCGCGGTGTTCGATGTCGAGCCGTGACCGATGGGGTCCCGCGGGAACTCTACGGCCGCCGTTTTGGGCGACCTACCCTGATGTTGTGGTGTCGATGGTGAGTTCGTTGCCTGTCACACTTCCGATGAGGATGACGATGTCTGGTGACCATTGCACGTCGCCTTCTTCGATGAGTGGTAGGCCGTCGGTTGCATCGGGGTTGGCGAGGGTCAGACTTGCACCGCCACACTGCGGCGGATACGACTCGGCGAGAGCCTCGCACAGGTGCGCTGCGTCGGACGTCCGCACCACATATCCGTGAACAGCAACCGGCTGCGATCCTTCATATCCGATCGCCTCGGATACCGAGAGACCGTCATCGGCGATCATGCCGTTCGATATCGACCCTTCGTCAGGCTGCGGCGATGGCGCAAGTGGGTCGTTCCCGCCCGTGGGCAGGTCACCGGTGACAAGCGTGTCCTGACAGTCTGGGTGATCCTCTGCGCACGCTACGACAACGTCAGGGATTCCATCGGCACCGGGACCCGACCGTTCCTCGCTCGCCACGCATGACGAGGCGATCAGGATCACGCCGAGAAGCGTGAGAAACCGGGCGATCATCTGGGGCATCGATCTCTCCCTCCGATGCGTGACTTGTTGCTCAAGGATGGGACGCTGATAAGGCCGCCACAGGTTCCCACGATAGGCCACGGTCCATCGGCATCCGGGGCCCACACCGAGATGTCTCGAGTCATTTCATGGGATACAACGGTTGGTGGCGTCCCGAACCTGGAGCGTCTGCCAATTCCACGACTTCACGGGACACATACTGCGGTCGCTGTCATTGTGCCATGACACGACGAAGCCCCCGTCAATTGGGGGCCGTCGCGTGGGTCGCCGGGGACTTGAACCCCGAACCTTGGGCTTAAGAGGCCCCTGCTCTGCCAAATTGAGCTAGCGACCCGTTCCGGAGCCTAGTGAACCGCTCTGGTTACAGACGAGCCGTCGGACGTCAGAACATCGACCCACTCCATCGTGCGTCGCCAATGACCGGTGCAACGCCGAACCCGTACCCGGCAGCCACCGAACGAGAGATGGTTCTTCCTGTGTCCGGTGCCATCGGGTTTGACGTACGTCTTGTGGGATTCAGCATCAGGGGGTCCAGTTTCCGCTGACCAGTATGCCGGTCGGTTGGATCGTCGTTGCGGGCGTGGAGGATGATCTTGAGCACGAGGCCGGCCGGCGGGATCATCTCGATCTCCTTGCGTCGTCGCCACTGAGCGTTGACGGGAATCCCGATTCAGACCCTCGGCGCGTTCCCATCGATGCAGTTCGCCCCACTCCGCGGCACGGTCGAGAAGCTTCGGCGGTACCTCCGGTTTCATCGTGACAACGTAGCGGTTGGGTGGGATAGGAACCGGCCGTAGAAGTTGAGATGGCGTACGCTTCCGACCGACCGCGATGCGGTCGACGGGCTGTAGCGCAGCTTGGTTAGCGCGCAGCGTTTGGGACGCTGAGGTCGTCGGTTCGAATCCGACCAGCCCGACTGATGGCGGACGATGGGTAGTCTCGCCGTTGCACGCGGGTGTAGCTCAATGGCAGAGCTCCAGCCTTCCAAGCTGGTCATGAGGGTTCGATCCCCTTCACCCGCTCCGCGAACCTCTCCGGGTTCACATGTCCTGCCCCCGTAGCTCAACTGGATAGAGCAGCGGACTTCTAATCCGCAGGTTGCACGTTCGAGTCGTGCCGGGGGTGCGAAGAGAATCCATAGACACCAAGGGCTGCGCCGTCCCGACTCTGTCGTTCCCCACGGTAGCAACCCCAATCGGTTGCAGGGCGGTTGCAGCATCCCCGCCCTACCCGAGTCCGACGGTGTCGACGCCTACGCTCCCCACATGGTCGAATGGCTGACTTGGTCCGGGATGTTCAACGATCCGTGCTTCCAT
>CAXMQQ010000062.1:0-9804 GCA_964195545.1 uncultured Acidimicrobiia bacterium
GTCGGGCATGTCGTAGTCGTTGTCGCGCATGCACACGGCGAAAGCGAGGAGCTCGTCCTCGCGTCCGGTGAGGTCCTCCGCACTCAGACCGAATGTCACACCCTCGAGGAATCCTTGGCAGACATCGAAAGCCGAGTGGACGGCCGCCATGTCGAGTGTCTCCGCAGCGATGCCGTGGGGAGTCGGAGGTACCAGGTTTCCTTCCGCATCAACGCCCGGGTCGTCGACATTGAGTCCCTCATCTCGCAGGCACGCAGTGAACGCCAGAACGGATTCCTCACCCACGATCGATCCGTCGTCGCTCTGCATCTGAATGTCGCCGGCGTCGGTATCGAGCGAAGCGATATCAGTGTTCGCGGTTCCGCCGCTGCACGCAGCAGCAACCAGACCGAACGAGAGCAGCAGGGGAAGAATGGTTGTGCGTCTCATCGATTGCGTCCGTTCGATTGGGAGCGAATTGCTGCTCGGTCCCGAGATGCCGTGCCGTACTCAGTTCAAACCGGTCCGGGCTTCTCCACGTCTTGTTGTCTGGACTTCGTGGAGTGAGAATGAGCCATGTCCCGAGACGTGACCGACTCGGACCGGTTCACCTGATCGAATCGGTGGACCCAGCGGAAAAGGTCAGACTACCTGGTGAGGTGTCGTAGGGTGCCAGACCATGGACACCAACTCAGACCTAGGTACGGTCTGACGCCAGTTCACGGTAACCCCGCGAATTGGCATCGAGAAGTGTGTGCACGTCACCGACGTGATCTGCAGCATTCGCACCGGCGATAACCCTGTTGGACAGACACATCGCCGCACCAAGGAGACGAGCACAGTGGCCAGATCTTCTGTAATGGCGCGGGTTGTAGGCGCGTTCCTTCTCGTTGTTGCCGTGCTCATGGTTGGAGCATTGCCCGCGCTGGCTCACGCGGAACTCGTGACTTCAACACCCGCCGAAGGGTCCACAGTGGTGGGAACCCCCGAGGCCATTGTGCTGGAATTCTCCGCGCCGACGGAGCCTGCAGGCGAACCGATCAAACTTGTCGACGAGGCCGGGCAGGAGCTTCAGGCGACGGTCGTTCAGGTATCGGAGACGGTTATCGAGATCCGTCCCGATGAAGAGCTCGCAGCCGGCAGCCACGGAGTCGTATGGTCTGTCAAGGCGGGTGACCAGCACCCTCGCACGGGGGTCGTAACGTTCGGTGTCATTGAACAGCCTGCGTCCGCGGTCGCTGATGCACCTGACGACCCGTTGGCGCCCACAGATCAAGCCTCAGACGATCCGTCTGCAAGCGAGCCAACGGTCGCCCCGATTGAGATTGAGAGCACCCGATCGGTAGTCGGCGAACTGCTCGGGCCGATCGGACGATGGGTTGCATTATTGGGCACACTCATTGGCATCGGTTCGCTCGCATTCGCGGCGACCGCTCTCACCGGCAGCCGGAGGGAGGTTCGCAACGCCGCCTTCTGGGTTCGCCGTTCGGGTATAGCAGTAGTGATTGGCACAGTGCTCGAGGTGGCTGCGGCCGTCATGGTGATCAACGGTTCCGCGTTCGCAGCGCTCTGGCCACCAAACGCCTTGGAGATCATCTGGAGCACGTTTGGTATCGCCGTGCTGCTCCGTCTTGTCGGCGGCATCGCCATGACCACTGGGATGGGGTTGATCCACATCGTCGATCTCGACGCGTCGCCGCGGCCGGGCGATCAGACCTACCGGCCGAACTCGGACCTGCAGACTCTCGAGATGCCGAGGGTCGTGGAAACCTACCGGTTGGACCTCAGCCACAGCGTGGTAGCGGTGCTGGGAACCGCCGCCGTGATGATCAGCTACCTCTTCGACGGACACACGGTCACTGCTTCACCCGGCTTCATCGTCAAGCTGTCCGACCTCGTTCACGTCGCCGGTGCGGGCGTGTGGGTCGGTGGCGTACTCATGCTCTCGTGGGTACTCACGGGACGGCATCGCAGGGGCGTACCCCTGCAGGCTGGTGAACTTGCTGTTCGCTTCTCTCGCGTCGCCGGCGTGTCGCTCGGTGCCGTAGGTGTTGCCGGCCTCATATTGACCTGGGCGATCCTCGACACACCATCCGAGCTCGTCTCGACGCCGTGGGGCAGGCTTCTCATTCTCAAAGTCGCTGCAGTTGCGGTCGCCGCATCGATCGGGGCGTACAATCATCGTTACGTTGTACCAAGACTTGAGCTGGATGTCGGAGACACAATGGCCGGTGACGAGCTTCGAAGAACCGTACGGATTGAAGGTGTCGTGCTGATCAGTGTTGTCGTTGCGACGGCCATCCTGGTGGGGTTGTCATCGTGAAGTCCCGGGTGATGTGGATTCTCGGGATCGGGGCCGTCGTCGTCGTTGTGCTCATCGTCGTGGTGGGCGGCGGCTCGGCGCCCCAAGATCCGATGACGGGGAGCAGCGAGTTCGGCATTCCCGTGCAGGATCCGGTCCTTGTGGCCGAGGGCGACGTCTTGTACCAGGCGAATTGTGGGGCTTGTCACGGTTCCGATCTGCGGGGAACTGATATCGGGCCGTCACATCTGTCGGTCGTGTACAACCCAGATCATCACGGTGATGCGGCATTCGTCCTGGCGGCGCTCAACGGCGTGCGCTCTCACCACTGGAACTTCGGGGACATGGCTCCAGTTCCGGGCCTATCACAGGACGACATGGATCGGATCGTCGCGTTCGTCAGGGAGACCCAACGCATCGAGGGGTTCGAGCCGTATCCACCCGGGTAGATTCCGCCCACCACCACGACCGCCCGCCAACGACCAACGGGACCACCGTCGTTGGTTCAGATAGACCGCTCTACGAGGCTGACGCCATCCGCGGTAGTGTCACAACGAAGCGCGAACCCGTACCCGGACCGTTGGACTGGGCGATGATCTCGCCGTCGTGGCGACGGATGAGGCTTCGTGCCACCGTCAGGCCCACACCGGTTCCGCCGGGAAGGTCCGGGTCGACGCGCTGGAAGCGGTCGAAGATCCGCTCGAGGTCTTCAGCAGCGAGACCCTTGCCGGTGTCGGCTACGGTCGCTACTGCCATCGCGCCGTGTTGTTCCACCGTCACCGTCACCTTGCCGCCCGGTTCCGTGTAGGTGATGGCGTTGCCGACGATGTTCGTGAATACCTGTGTGAGTCGATCCGCGTCTCCGATCATCGGGACCGGCCTTTCTGCTCCGAGTTCGAGTTCGATGCTCTTCTCAATGAACAGCGGCCTCAACCGCGCGGCCGCTTCTGCGGCGACAATGGCCAGGTCGATCTCGTCTGTGCGCAAGTCGAGAGCCCCCTCTTCAGCACGCGACAGCATGCTGAGATCGGACGCCAGGCGCTTCAGGCGGGCGGCTTCTCTCGCCGTCGCCGCGAACACCTCATCGGTCGGCTCGAAGACGCCGTCGAGGAGGCCCTCCATGTAGCCCTCGATCGTCGTGAGCGGCGTGCGAAGTTCGTGAGCGACTTCATTGATGAGCTCAATCCTCCGCTGCTCCGTACTCTCGAGAGACGCAGCCAACGTGTTGACGTCGCGTGCCAAGACAGCGAGTTCGGTCTCTCCCGGCACGGTGACGCGCTCGTGATAGTTGCCGCCAGCGAGATTGCGTGCGGCCTTGCTGATCTGCTCGATGGGATCGGCGAGACGCTTTGCCGCGAAGATGCTCGCGGCGATCGCCGTGAACACACTGACAGCGAGAGCGACGGCAATTGCCGATCGGAATGAGTCATTGAGTGACGCCTGGAGTTGGCTCATCATCGACCCTGTGTCCGCACCCATCATGCCGCCGCCCACTCCCATATTCTCGACATGTGAATTGAAGAACCGATGCGTCAACGGCTCCGCAATGACCACGACGACAAGGACACTGACGAGGACGGCGGCGACATGCGAGACCACGAGACGTCCCCGTATGCTGGCGAAGAACCGGGTCATCTCGGTTCTGCGATCATCTTGTAGCCAACTCCGCGGACGGTCGCGATGTAGCGGGGGTTCGCCGGATCATCATCAAGCAATCTCCGGATATTCGAGACGTGAACGTCGACGACTCTGTCCACGCCGATAAAGTCCCAACCCCAGACTTGCTCCATCAAGTGCTCTCGTGTCATGACACGACCGGAAGCCGCGGCGAGAGCGCGAAGAAGGTCGAATTCGAGAGTCGTGAATTCCACCAACTCATCATCGAGGCGGACCTCTCGCCGGGCTGGATCGACCGTCAGTCCGTCGAAGTGAAACGGGTGCTCGTCTTCTGTCTCGGCGCGACCTCGACGGAGCACAGCTCTGATCCTGGCGACGAGTTCGCGAGGACTGAACGGTTTGGTGACATAATCGTCGGCACCGACAGTAAGGCCGACCACCCGATCGATCTCCTCAGCTCGAGCCGTCAACATGATGACAGGCACCGACGACGCCGTACGGAGCTGTCGGAGGACTTCGAAGCCATCCACCATCGGGAGCCCTACGTCGAGAAGGACAAGATCTGGGGCCTCGCGGCGAGCCAGATCGAGGGCACGTTCACCATCGACCGCTTCGATCACAATGAAGCCCTCGGCCTTGAGGTAGGCCGAGAGCATGTCGCGAAGGTCGCGCTCGTCGTCGGCGAGGAGGATCCGGAGTTTGGGCATCGTTCTCACACCTGTCTCGATGGAATAGAAGGTAGCGGGGACCCGCGGGTCCCCGCTACCTTCGGAGAGGGATGGCTTTGCCGATGATGCGGCCGGGCTACCCGTTCGTGCCGAAGCCGCCGGTGCCGGACCCATCCATGTGGCCGTCCATGTCGGACCCGTCCATGAACCCGCCCATGTCGGACCCGCCCATGAACCCACCGATGTCGGACCCGCCCATGAACCCGCCGATGTCGGACCCGTCCATGAAGTCACCCATGCCAGATCCATGCGTCTCGGGTCCGAGCAACTGCATCTCCCTCACCATTTCCGGGAAGCGATCTCCGAGAGCACCCTCCATGTGGTTGACCATCGCTGGCCACTGGTCACCCATCTCGATCGCCATCTGCGACCAGTGATCGAGTTCCACGGCACTCTCGGACGCCGGCGCCTCGGGCGCTGCCTGGGAGGCGAACGCGAACGCCGTACCGGTGAACAGCACGGCGGCTGCCGTGCCCGCCAGGATGAGTTGTCTCCACATCAGATGCTCCCTTCGATGATCGACCTGCGATTGCGGTATTCCTCACTATCGATCTCGCCGCGTGCGAAGCGATCTGCGAGTTCGGCCAGCCCTTTCGTCCCGCTCGCTCCGGCGGGCTCCAGTCGTGCCGCTGCTGCGATCAGCCACACAGCGAGGGCGACAAACCCGATCATGAAGACAAGCCCCACTGGGGCCCACCATCCGTATCCGTACATCATGTCGCTAATCCTTTCGGTAGGACTCGTTCATTACCTGCGGTAGTCAACCGGGTCAGTGTCAAGCCCGTATGCGTCGTTACGTAAAGTTCTCGCAAAGGTGAAACTCGGTTTGACTGCTCGATCCTCTGAGAAGCACCGCTCGATTCAACCGCGACACGGGTCGACACGCGGTGAGTCTCAGCGCCAAGGTCCGAACACGCGAGAGTGCGCGCCCACAGGAGCGCCGATACATCGACTGGAGACTCCGGCATGCACCATCGACCCTTCCGCCAGTGATCATCTCTCGACGAAAGAACGAGCATGGTGACCGTCTTCCTCCTCGGAGACTGATTGATGACCAGACGTCTCGTGGCTCGACGCAGTTTCCTAGCACTCTCGGGTTGCGGTTTCGCCGCGATGGTCGCTGCTGGGTGTGCCGCCAGGAGCGGCGCGCTCGGCCCGGCTCGGACGTTCGGGGGCCCATCGCTCAAGAAGGCCCTGGCCCTCAAGTCGACTGCTTGACGTACGACGTTCGAGAGATACGAGCGACCGTGCATGCGCCATTTCGTCAGCCGAACCCTGCGTCGAGATGTGACGGCCACCCAAGCAACGGAGTCTTCCGGCAACACGACTCCACCATTGTGTGACGATTAGCCATTCCTTGGTCATGAACGGCGAATGGTTGGGTCAGTGGACGTAGGGGTCCCAGCGTTGTCACGGAGGATGCCGCCGGGTGTGCAACCTCCATTCGTGGCCGCACACCTTGCCACTCTCGCCAGTGTGGAAGGACCCGTGCTCCTCTGCCGAGGCGACCGCGGACGACTCCGAGCACGCCGCATGACCGTCGAGACCGACCCCCTCCGGACAAAGTGCTGCTAGATCTTCGACCTCGACCGCTAGGCACTCCGCCGCCAACCGCCCGTGGGCAATGCGTCCGGCCGATTCCAGAACCGGCCCTGAGCGGCACGTCTACAGACCGAGTCCCGCCGTCCAGGAAACTCGGGCTAGAAGCGCGAGCGATTGTGTTTCTGAGTGTGGAGATGGTCGGTGTGCATCCCCGGCGACGCGCCCCGCTCGACGCCGGCGGCGATCGTCTGGCATCGGTTGGGGTCCGTGCACTCCTCAGGGTTGAGGGCCTTCGCTCGTTTCGTGAGGGTGACGAGGTGATCACGCGTCTTATGGAGGCTTGCGATGTGTCGATCGAGATCGTCGAGGTGACGCTCGAGTAGCTCGATGACGTGTTGACACGTGCCTTCACCGTCGCTTCTGAGGTCGAGGACGGAGCCGATCTCGGTGAGGGTCAACCCCGTCGCCTGCGCATCCCGGATGAACTGCAGCCGCAACACGACATCGTCTCGATACTCGCGATACCCGTTCGGAGCACGCTCAGGTTCGGGGAGAAGCCCGATTTCTTCGTAGTAGCGGATCGTCTTGGCCGAAACGTCTGTCTGTCTGCCGAGTTCACCGATCTTCATGGACGGGAGTATAGCCAAGATTCCCTCTTGACATTCCACTGGACTGGAAGGTGTACGGTCGTTGTGTCGCGGGGTTTCGCTCCGCGATTGGCGACACTGCCTCTGTGACAAAAGTGACGACGCCCGCCCTCAAACCGCAACGGTTCCGATTGCGGTGAGGAGCGGCGACGAGATCTGAGATCTCGAACGAGATGGAGGACGGAATCTATGCACGATCCAGTATGCGGCATGACAGTGCGAGTTGGGGCACCCACCGTGGCGGGCTATCCGGAGTACGGATTCTGCTCGAACCACTGCCTCGAGGCGTTCACCGCGAACCCTGACAGCTACCTCGACCAGGACGCCGAAGATGAGACGGAGGAGGACGATGACGACCCGCCCGGTGTGCGGAATCTCGTCGGCGTCTCCGCAACGCCCGAAGGATCGGAGACGCTTCATGTTGCTCTCGAAGGCATGAGTTGCGCATCGTGTGTGTCGACGATCGAAGGGGCGCTCAACGCAGTACCTGGAGTGGTTGACGCGCGGGTGAATTTCGCATCCGAGGAAGCCACAGTCGAGGTGGAGGCGGGCTCGATCGGTGTGGACGAGTTGATCACCGCCATCTCGAGGGCGGGCTATGGAGCGAGACAAATCCGAGACGATGTGGGCGTCGATCCCGACCAGAGCGCCCACAAACAGTTGTACCAAACCCTGCTCCGCAAGTTCTGGTTCGCCGCAGTCGTGTCGTTGCCTGTGATCTACTTCTCGTACCCGGAGATCTTCCCAGGGGTACCGGCGAAGGGCTCACCCCAGCTGAACCTCATCTGGGGCATCATGGCGGCACTGACCGTGGCAGTGATGGCATGGTCCGGATCCCAGTTCTTCACGGGCGCCTGGTCTTCGATCAAACACCGCTCCGCGAACATGAATACGCTGATCGCGCTCGGGATATCGGCCGCGTGGCTCTACTCCACCGCGGCGTTGCTGTTCCCCGGCGTCTTCCCTGAGGAGCGCCTGCGGGATGTGTTCTACGACGTTGTCGCGGTCGTCACAGCCCTCGTTGTGCTGGGTGCTGCGATGGAAATCCGTGCCAGGGCTCGCACGTCTGAGGCTCTCAAGAAGCTGATCGGCCTACAAGCCAAGACAGCACGGGTGATTCGCGACGGCGCCGAAGTGGAGATACCGACCGGAGACGTCGTAGAGAACGACATTGTCGTCGTCCGCCCGGGCGAGAAGATCGCCGTCGACGGGATCGTGGTGTCCGGCGCATCGGCGGTGGACGAGTCCATGGTCACGGGCGAGCCAATACCGATCGAGAAGACTGAAGGCTCGACCGTCATCGGAGCGACCATGAATCGGACCGGCTCCTTCCGGTTCCGCGCGACTCGAGTCGGTCGAGACACGATGCTCGCCCAGATCATCCAGATGGTGCGTGATGCTCAAGGGTCGAAGGCACCCATCCAGCGCACCGTCGATAAGGTTTCCGGCTACTTCGCGCCCGCGGTGATGATCATCGCAATTCTGACGTTCATGGCATGGTTCACCTTCGGACCCGCTCCGGCCCTCGTGTATGCCGTCATCACCGCAGTGACCGTGCTCGTCATTGCATGCCCCTGTGCCCTCGGTCTGGCGACACCTACCTCGCTGATGGTCGGCATCGGGAAGGGAGCCGAGCATGGCATTCTCATCAAGTCCGGCGACGCTCTCGAAACCGCTCACAGGATCGACACGGTCGTGCTCGACAAGACCGGGACGGTAACTCGCGGCAAACCAGTACTCACCGACGTCGTCGCCGCAGACGGATTCGCGAACGATGATGTTCTCTTCCTTGCCGCCGCTGCCGAAATCGGATCTGAGCATCCACTCGGGGAAGCGATTGTCGCCGGGGCGCGCAGTCGGGGTATTGAAGTGACCGAGTCGGACGTTTTCGAAGCGGTCCCCGGATACGGGATCACTGCCGTCATTGGCGAACGACGCGTTGTCCTGGGAAATCTCAGTTTCATGGCTCGCCGGGGTATTCCTGCGGTCGCGGCCGGGGAGATTGTCGAACGGTTGTCAGGCGAGGGAAAGACGGCCATGGCGGTTGGAGTCGACGGAGCGTTTGCCGGCGTCGTAGCCGTTGCCGACACGGTCAAAGAGGATTCAGTCGCAGCGATTCGGCGCATGCACGAACTGGGCCTGGGGGTTGTGATGCTCACCGGTGACAATCAACGCACCGCGGATGCGATCGGTCGACAGGTCGGTATCGACCGGGTGCTCGCCGAAGTGCTGCCACAGGACAAAGTCAATCAGATCAAGCTCCTTCAGGCAGAGGGCAAGATCGTGGCGATGGTCGGCGACGGCATCAACGACGCCCCTGCACTCGCTCAGGCGGACGTCGGGATGGCGATGGGAACCGGTACCGACGTTGCCATGGAGTCGGGTGATATCACCCTCGTGAAAGGCAGCCTCACCGGGATCGTGACCGCGATTGAACTGTCGAGAGCGACGATACGCAACGTCCGCCAGAACCTCGTGGGCGCCTTCGGATACAACGCCCTGGGTATCCCAATCGCAGCGGGGGTCCTGTACCCGTTCATCGGGTTGCTGCTCAGCCCTCTCCTCGCCGGCGCAGCGATGGCATTCTCGTCGGTAACGGTCGTGACAAATGCCAACAGGCTCCGCCGGTGGAAGCCGTCACCAACCATTCAAACGTCGACCGCGCCCGCCGTGTCGACCCATGACCGCAACGAAACACGCATCCAGGACAGAGAAACGGAAGGAGCACAATTGTGAACATGATCATCGTCAATCTGATTGGTGCCGGTCTGATCGCACTGATTGTCTGGTACTTCTGGCTCTCGAAGCCCCAAGCAACGATCGCTGCGGCGGCAGCGGGCGGCGTCCAGGAGATCGGCATCGTGGTCAAGGGCGGCTACTTGCCCGACACGATCCAGGTTGAGGCTGGCCGACCCGTACGACTGGTATTCAATCGTCAGGAAGCAGATCCGTGCTCCGAGATGGTGGTGCTCGACGCATTCGGCGTATC